>JALEHC010000268.1 GCA_022763215.1 Saprospiraceae bacterium | reverse complement strand
GCACCAGATACAGATTCGATTTCGCGCCCCAGCGCACTCACTATACCTGTAGTCAGTGTTTGGTCTAAACCGAATGGATTACCGATGGCATAAACAGATTGGCCTACACGTAAGTTATCGGATTTACCGACAGGTATGGGAACCAGTTTGTCCGCAGGTGCATCAATTTTTAGTACCGCGAGGTCTTTTTCAGGTGCAATACCAACCAATTCCGCTTTCCAGGTCGTGCGGTCTCCCAGTGTCACTTGTGCTCGGTCAGCTCCTTGTATAACGTGGTAATTCGTGATAATGTGTCCGTCCCCGTCCCATACGAAACCCGAGCCTGTACCACGAGGGATTTCCATTACGTTTCGAGACAAAAAGTCTCTTCTCAGGTTGGTGGTCGTGATAAAACATACAGAAGGCGCTGCATTTTCGAATAGCTGAATCGTTGCTCTTTCAGAGCTACTAAGCCCCGGTGTTATGGTATTAGCAGTTTCTTCTCTTTCATTTTTATTTGCAATGGAAACTGCCTTAGCAGTTGGGGATTGATTGAGTTGTTGATCAGACTTTGGTTGTTGAGCAGCCTGCCAGCTGTTTCCAAAGTAAAACCCTAAACCGACCAATACGATCCAAAATAGTACTCTGAATACATTTTTACTTTTCATCATGTTTTCGAAGGTTTTGGTTATATAATCTTGTCTAAGTGGTATATTTTCTACTCTTAACAATAGTTGAAATACCCGGCGAAAATTTAGACTTTTTGCCATAATTGGAAAAATGATATTTGTAGAATTATCTTTTCCAACCGACTCTTAAACAAAAAAAGTGAGCAAAGGTGTTGTTCCTTCGCTCACTTTTAAGATTTTTTTAGGTTTCAGACTTACTTGCCTGACTAGGTTTTCCTTTTTTTCTTTTTAGCTGCCGGGAAAAGCACGTTGTTGAGTATTAGACGGTAGCCTGGTGAATTGGGGTGTAGGTTAAGGTCGGTTTCCGGATCATACACGAAGTGCCGATAATCTTCCGGATCATGGCCGCCATAAAACGTCCAAGTTCCTTCTCCAAATTTACCATGAATATATCGCGATTCGCCAGCTACTTTTGTTTCGCCTAATACAAGTACATTAGACTTAATATGTTCATTGCGAAAAGCAGTCGTTTGGCCCATAAAACCTTTAACTGTACGCGTATGATTTTGCGTAAGCATAGTTGGCACCGGGTCCCACTTGGCAGAAAAATCAAAGAGGGTGAAATAATCCTGATTCGGAGGGACGTTTCGGCCCCGACTATGGTCGATGCTGCTGTATTCGTATTCAATAGGATTTCGCGAAAGCTGAAAATCCTTGAAGGCAAAAGTTTTGGAAAAATCAAGTTTAGATTGTGCATTCGGATCGGCTGAGTCTCCATCGTACATTTCTGCGCAAATATCGAGACCTTCCGCAGCTAGGGCTATATCGTAGGTATCCGTAGCCGAACACATCGCAAACATGAAACCGCCACCACCGACGTACTCCCTAGTTTTCTTGACAACTTCCAGTTTGAGTTGAGAAACCTTAGCAAAACCTAATTCCGTAGCCAGGCTTTCCATTCGTTTTTGATTTTCCCGATACCAGGGTTGATTACCATAAGAACGATAGAATCGGCCATACTGCCCAGTGAAATCTTCATGGTGTAAATGCAACCAGTCAAATTCAGCTAATCGGTCATTAACGACTTCTTTGTCATAGACAGTTTCATAAGGAATTTCTGCGTAGGTTAACACCAAGGTAACCGCGTCGTCCCAGGGTTGAATTTTTTCTCCTTTGGAATTAAACTCTGGAGTATAAACGGCAATTTTAGGAGCAACTTCCAGTTTGATGGCTTCTTGGTTTACTTCCTGATTGCTGATATCTTCAAAAATTCGATTGAGTTGTGCATCCGGGATGACTTCAAAACTAACGCCTCTGGTCAAGCACTCCTTTTCAAAAATGACATTGTGTTTGAAGGCAAATGCACCTCCTCGGTAATTGAGCAGCCACCATGCTTCCACGCCATTGTCTAATACCCAGTAGGTAATACCATAAGCTTTGAGATGATTTTTCTGCTCGTCTGCTTCCATTGGTATGAGAATATAAGCAGCTTCTGCCTTGCTTACCATCAATACCATAAATAATACCACTAACTTCAAATACTTCATGATCTTCTAACTATTATACTCGTTTCGCCTTTTTTATAAAAGACGTATAATAAACACATTTTAAGTTTTCTGTTTTTTCTTTTTGGCTGCCGGAAATAATATATTATTGAGAATCAGTCGATAGCCTGGCGAATTAGGGTGTAGGTTTAGATCGGTTTCCGGATCATTAACAAAATGTCGGTAATCTTCTGGATCGTGGCCCCCATAATAGGTCCAGGTTCCTTCTCCGAATTTGCTGTGAATATAACGAACTTCATTGGCTACTTTGGTTTCTCCCAAGATTAATACATTCGATTTGATATGCTCACGGCGAAAGGCCGTGGTTTGACCCATAAAACCTTTTACGGTACGGGTATGATTTTGCGTAAGCATAGTCGGTACGGGGTCCCACTTAGCTGAGAAATCAAAAAGGGTAAAATAATCCTGCTCCGCTCTGACGCCACGCCCACGACTGTGGTCAATCGAGGAATATTCATAAATCATCGGATTTTTGACCAAGTCAAAATCCTTGAAGGCAAAAGTTTTGGAGTAATCCAATTTTGAATCCGCATGCGGATCAGCCGGATCACCGTCAAAAACAGCATCGCAGATGTCTACGCCTTCTGCTGCCAATGCAATATCGTAGGTGTCGGTGGCAGAACACATAGCGAACATAAATCCACCTCCGCCGATATATTCGCGAATTTTTTTGACAACCGCTAATTTGAGCTGAGAAACTTTAGCAAATCCATGTTGGGTAGCTAATTGCTCCATTCGTTTGACGTTTTCACGGTACCAGGGTTGGTTGCGAAAACTGGCATAGTGCTTTCCGTATTGGCCGGTAAAATCTTCATGATGCAGGTGCAGCCAGTCATATTCTGCCAGACGGTCATCTAGTACTTTTTCATCATAAACGGTTTCGTAAGGAATTTCTGCATAAGTCAAAGCCAGGGTAACAGCGTCATCCCAGGGTTGAATTTTTTCTCCTTTTGAATTGTATTCCGGAGTATAAACGGCAATTTTGGGAGCGACTTCCAGTTTGACTGCTTCCTGATTGATTTCAGGATGATTAATCTCGCTTAGAATTTTGTTGAACTGCGCATCTGGAATGATATCAAAGCTAACCCCTCTGGTGCGGCACTCTTTTTCAAAGATAACATTGTGCTTAAACGCAAAACTGCCACCTTCATAATTGAGTAGCCACCAAGCTTCCACATTTTTTTCCAATACCCAATACGTAATGCCGTAAGCTTTGAGATGGTTTTTCTGATTATCTTCTCCCATTGGGATGAAAATATAGGCTGCCTTCAATTGTGCAGCAAAAAGAAGAAAAGCAAAAAGCAACAATCGAAGTTTCATACGGTTCTTTATTTTATCACTTATATACATCATCACATTCAAATTTGGAGGCAAACAAAGCAGATAATGGCTAGGATTATCCTTATTATGTTAGCTTCATCTCGATTTTTAGAAACTGTCTTCGGCTGTAGGTGTTGCTGGTGGTTTGTTTTATTCGCTTTCTAAGCCTAACTGTAAAATAGAAAAATGTGTGTTGTGAAAGGTCGATTTAACATTATTCTAACACAGAATAGAAAAGGCCTTCATCAAAAAGAATAGAATAGACGTTATATTTGGCGATGCCGCTTCAATCGGCACCTAAACAATAAAATTTTTATGGAAAGTATTCGATTTCTATATACTGAGTGGTGGATTCCGGTGTGTTTATTGCTTGGTCTTGCTTATGCCTTGGTTTTGTACTATCGCGATCGCTCCCTTGGGGAAAAATCGCCTCAACTCAATTGGGGTTTGGGGGCCATCCGCTTTATCGTGGTGTCCTTGTTGGCCATGCTGCTACTCGAACCTTTTTTGAAATCTATTCAGACTCAAACCAAAAGACCGATTGTTATCCTGGCACAGGATGAGTCCGAGTCTGTGTCAGCTGAAATGTCAACAGAGGAACTGGAACAATACAAAAATAGATTTAGCGAATTACAAGCAAGTTTGGAAAATACTTACGATGTAAAAACCTATGCTTTTGGTGAAGAAGTCCGGGAAGGCGTTGCTTTCGCATTTGGAGATAAGGTAACCAATCTCTCCAGTGTTTTGGGCGAAGTATACGATCTGTACAGCAACCAAAACTTAGGAGCTATCGTACTCGCTACGGATGGTATTTACAATCAAGGGAGTAATCCCGTCTATGCAAGTACAGAACTAGCAGTGCCTATTTATACGGTTGCTTTAGGTGATACAACACCGAAGAAAGATGTTATTCTTAAGCGTGCTTTTCATAACCGTATCGCTTACCTGGGAGATAAGTTTAGCGTACAAATTGACGTTTCAGCCAAAAACTGCAAAGATGCAACGACAAAAGTCTCTGTATTCAAAGTACAAAATGGCGGTACACAAAAACTAACTGAAGAAATCATTAATATTGATCGAAATGATTTTTTCGTCACTAAGGAAGTGATTTTAGATGCTAGTCAGACGGGCGTTCAGCGATTTCGACTGGCTGTTAGCCCCGTAAATGGGGAGGAAGTGACAGCAAATAATAGTAAAGACATTTTTGTCGATGTACTGGATGCACGTCAGCAAGTCTTAATCCTAGCAAACTCTCCTCATCCGGATATCACTGCATTAAAGCAAACAATTACAGCCAATAAAAACTACGAAGTGGAAATTGGCTACGTTAATGATCTGAAAAAAGGAGTGGATGAATACGATTTTGTGATTTTGCATCAGCTTCCAAGCAAAACTAATGACGCCCTAGGGCCATTAAATCGATTGAAAAAGGAGCAGATTCCACACATGTTTATAGTGGGTACCCAGACTGATCTTCGTCGGTTTAATGTGGCACAAAACCTGTTGACGATTAACGGTGATGGTGTGAATACAAATGATGTAGAAGCACGTATTGCGCCTAATTTTAATTTGTTTACCCTCAATCAGGAAGTAAAGGATCAACTGCCAAATTTCGTTCCGCTGGTGGCGCCTTTCGGCGAATATGCCACAGGGGCGAATGCGCAAGTACTACTTTACCAAAAGATTGGAAAGGTGGAGACGGAGTACCCTCTGCTGGTTTTTGGAGAAGATGAAGGCATTAAAAAGTCCATTTTAGCAGGAGAAGGCGTTTGGAAATGGCGTTTATTTAATTACTTGCAAGAAGAAAACCATGAGGTTTTTAATCAGCTGGTTGACAAAACGGTACAGTACGTTTCTTTAAAAGAAGATAAAAGACGCTTTCGCGTAAGCTTGCCAAAAAATATTTTCGAAGAAAATGAGCCTGTTTTCTTTGATGCTGAGCTTTATAACAACAGCTACGAATTAATCAATGAACCGGATGTAAGCCTGACGATTACGAATCAGGAAGGGAAAGATTTCAATTTTACATTCAATAAGACTGATAATGCCTATAGTTTGAATGGAGGTATTTTTCCAGTCGGAAATTATAGTTTCAAGGCCAACGCATTTTATAGCGGTGAGCAATTTAGTTACAATGGTCAGTTTAGTGTTCAGCCTATTCAGTTAGAGATTTATGAGACGACTGCCAATCACAATCTATTAAAGCTACTAAGCGAGAAATTTGGAGGGCAGTTGGTTTATCCCGGGCAGCTAAATGACATTCCGAACTTTATGGCGGAGCGAGGCACAATCAAGCCTATCATTTATGAGACTAGTAAAACGCAGTCTGTGATTAACCTGAGATGGATTTTCTTCTTGTTGTTGCTGTTGATAACCATAGAGTGGTTCCTGAGAAGATATTTTGGTGGTTATTAATGCCGTTTAGACGTCATTGATCGCAAAGTTATTTAAAATAAAATCTGACAATTAGCTTCTTTAATGAGCTGGTTGTCAGGTTTTTATTTTGGGTTAGTTGGTTTAAAAAATATGACTTTTGCAAGATTTTGTATTTGTTCTGGAGGTATCATAGTTGCATTTTGTCTTTAACAAATAGGTTCTTCCTAACATTTAAGAAATACAGATGTAAGCGTCGCCAATAATAAACGGACTTTGTTTGTTGAAAAGAATAAATTAGGTGGCAAATAGGTAAGGAAAAGTAAAAAAGTGTTAAAATTTGAAAAACTGGGTTACTTTTTCGGATTCTGCGTTACTAATTAGTAAAAGGGATATGAAAAAAGACATGTAATGTGAAAAGATTGTTAATTCATATGAAATGGATAAAATAGACTTGCCAAATTATTGTCTTTATTTGTACCTTTGAGCTATCAAAAAAAGAATAACCAAAAAGCTAAATAGAAAACAGTTGCTAAAAATTTTTTCTCTCTATACTTTTTCCAGCGATTGTTCTCTCTTGTAAATTGATATAAATATACAATTTACGAAACAAGCACTAAATACATATTTTCTCTTTGTTGCTAATGCGCTACTGACAACAGTAGCCTGAAAAATTATTGTTTAAAATTACTTTCGCGCTCTCTCGACACTTTCGAGACTGGAATTGTATTGCTTATACCTCAGTTGAAAGATGTTGAGAGTTTTAGAAAACATTTTTTAATGGTCTAAACTCTCTGATGATTATGAAAACTCAAATTCTTTTGTCGCTCCTCCTGTGCCTATTTTGTTTTTCGGCTTTCGGCCAGGATAAAAGCCAAGATTACCAGCTAGATGCCAGACTTGGCATCGGTTTATTCCCAACTTTTCTTAAGGATGATGCCACGGTAAATGTATTGCCGTTGACTGCTCAAATGGACTATCGCCTCAACAAGATGTTTAGCCTTGGAGCTTATGTTGGCTATTCCAAATCAACTGCACTGGAAGAAGACATTTTTGCCGAAGGCGATGATCTTAATTGGGAAAACCAGTTTATCTCTACGGGGATTAGAGCTACTATTCATTACCAAACAGAATACAAGAATTGGGAAATTTATGGTGGATTTATAGCCGCAATGAATTTTTCAAACATCAATGTTCTGGAAGGTCGCCCATCAACTGTAGAAACCTTACAGTTAAAAGATCGCTCCTCGTTTTCCTACTCTGCTTTTGTAGGAACTCGCTTTCACTTCACAGATCAGATTGGTGTATTCGGAGAGCTTGGCTTTATGACAAGCCTAGCGAATATTGGTTTTAGCTATCGTTTCTAAGGCAAGCAAGTAACGGATATATTCATTTGAACGAATGAACCGTCTACTTTATCAATGATTAAGGATTTTACACAATACAGCATACACTTGTAGTAAACATTTCGTTTTGAGTTCAAATTAGGGTATTAAAAAAGCGAAACCCACTTCGGTGGTGTTTCGCTTTTTATTATGCTGTACGGACTTGAATTTACCAGCTCATATCGTCTTCTGTTCCAATATCAGCACTGTCCTGTATTTTATCTTCTTTGCGGTTGTTGTTATTATCATCATCATCGTCATAGATGCCGTTCTCTTTATTACGCTCGTACTCCTCGTGTCGGCGGGTGTACTCATCGTAATCATAGTCTGGCATTAGCTCATTTTTGACATGGTCGATAACATCTTCCAAATTGCTGATAAAACGGTTAAAGTCTTCTTTGTAAAGGAAAATTTTGTGGCGTTCGTAGCCATCACCGTTAAACTTCTTGGTGCTTTCTGTCAAAGTTAGATAAAAGTCTTCTCCTTTTGTCTTGCGAACATCGAAGAAATAAGTTCTTCTCTTCCCTGCGCGAACCTTCCTCGAATACACACTCTCGAACCGTCTTTGGTTTTTGTCATTATCCACTTTAAACAATTTAAATGAACGAAATTTGAATACCTCCCTACAAATGTAAATATTTGTCCCAACTTTCAAAAAAAATAATCAAAAAGAACCTTGCTATCATTCGCTTTGGCTAGTCTCTTCAATCGTTTGTTTTTCGTACAGGTCAGTGTAGTAACCATTTTGTTGGAGAAGTTCTTCATGGGTACCTTGTTCAACGATTCGACCTTCGTCTAAAACGATGATTTTATCAAATTGTAATAGTGAATAAATTCGGTGGGTAATGATAATTGCTGTTTTATCAGACAAGGCATTTTGGAAATAACCCAAAATCTGCTTCTCCGTTTTGGTGTCAACTGCTGAAAGGCAATCATCCAAAATAACAATATCTGGCTTCTTAATTAATGCTCTGGCAATTGACACGCGCTGTTTCTGCCCCCCGGACAAGGTCACTCCGCGTTCACCGACCATGGTCTGAAACTGGTCACTCAGGTCCATAATATCTTCATAAACCGAGGCATGCTTGGCAAACTCATGGATTTCCTCTTCTGTGGCATCTCTTCGTCCAAAGGCAATATTGTTAGCTATACTATCAGAGAATAGAAAAACATCCTGAGGAACATACCCGATTCGCTTACGCAAATTGGCCAAACCATGTTCACGTACATCTTTTTGATCTATTTTTATACTCCCCGAAGTGATATCATACATCCGCACTAACAAATCGGCCAGGGTCGTTTTTCCAGAACCTGTTTTACCGATAATGGCCATTTTTTGCCCGGCTTTTAGCTCAAATGTAACGTCCTTTAAGGCTTCAATACCCGTGTCGGGATAAGTAAAGCTTACTTTTTCAAAAGCAATGTCCCCTTTAATTGGGCTATCTTCCGTAACCGTAGAAACAATATCCGGCTTGGTATCCAAAAACTCATTAATTCGTTTTTGAGAAGCAGCTGCCTGCTGAATGATGGAAGAAATCCAACCGAGTGCTGTAACCGGCCAGGTGAGCATATTTACATAAATAACAAATTCGGCAATATTACCTGCGGTAATCGTGCCTTTTACCACGCCCAAACCACCTATATAAACGGTAAGTACGGTACTTGCTCCAATCAGCAATAACATCAATGGAAAAAAAGCAGCATTGACTTTGGCCAATTCCAGAGACTTATCTTTATAAGTTTCGCTTTCCTTTCGGAAATATTTAATCATAGGGGCTTCTTGTACATAAGATTTTACTACTCGGATACCCGAATAGACTTCTTGTGATACACTATTCAGATGAGCTAGCTGTCGCTGAATCTTCTCACTCTTTTTATTGATCAAATTACTTACATAATAAATAGAAATTGATAGGAGTGGGAGGGGAGCCAAAGCATACAAGGTTAGCTCTACGCTTACGCGCAACATCGAAGAAATAACCAATACAAACAGAGAGATCAAATTGATACCATACAGCACTGCGGGGCCAAGGTACATTCGAACCTTATTGACGTCTTCCGTAATTCTTGACATCAAGTCACCAGTATTATTTCTTTTATAGAAAGCAAGACTTAGCTCTTCATAGTGGTTGAATAGTTCTTTTCGCATATCGTACTCAATCAGACGAGACATCACAATGATCGTCTGGCGCATGAAGTACATAAAAAGCCCCATCAATAATGCGAGTACCAATACGAGCGCACCAAATACCAGCAGTGATTTGCCTAGTAAGGCAAATAGGTCAGCCTGTAACTCAAATCCATCGAAATTGCGGTATAAACCAATATTTTCTATGACCAAATCCAACGCTTCCCGAATCATTTGGGGTTGGAGCACGCGAAAATAATTGGAGGCCGAGACGAAAACAATTCCGAGCAAAAAATGCCAGCGATATTTTAGAAAAAATTTATTGAGTACCCAGAGTTCTTTCACTTAGCTAAGTTTGATTGTTGAATGCATTACCCTTAAGAAAACCAATCTATCCTCGATTGGTTGAGTATGCCTTTAAAACTGTTATCAAAGGTAGAGAAATGAACGTTTTTATAACCCTCCTGAGCCAAATTTGTAGATGCTATTTGATAAATAAGTGATGCATCAAAATAACAAATAAGTGAAATAGATCAGCACTGGCTCAGCTTAAAAAAGCTTCCTTGCCTTAATTTGTCATTGGCTTTCATCTAGTCTTTTAAAAAGACTTTATTCATTTTGTAGATTCAGAAGGGTACACAAAAGTGGTAAATAAAAAAAAATCGCTTAGATTAGTTTCGTCACAAAACCCCCTAAGCGATGAACGATAAAAAATTTATC
>JALEHC010000267.1 GCA_022763215.1 Saprospiraceae bacterium | reverse complement strand
CA
The DNA here is from genome assembly GCA_022763215.1 of Saprospiraceae bacterium. Taxonomy (GTDB): domain Bacteria; phylum Bacteroidota; class Bacteroidia; order Chitinophagales; family Saprospiraceae; genus JALEHC01. The sequence continues at coordinate 3,516 of JALEHC010000267.1, read as the reverse complement.
TCCAAAATACTACCAGAAATCAAACTATAGCCAAGTCCACCTTCTAATGCTACACTTGGGCTCAAAAATCGATTCACGCCCAAACCAAGAGTGTAGGTATTGATCGGATCACTCTCAAGTTGAAAACTAGCTCCTAATTCACTAAAATAAATATTGCCCTCGCTCTCTGGATTAAAAAAGTAGCGTACAAATGGCCGAATTTGGGAACTACCATTTAAGTTGCCATCACTAAATAAACCAAATGCTCCAAATTGTCCACCAACCATCAAATGATCATTTATACTATACCCGACCAAGGGAGTAAGTGGCAGCGAAACGCCATCTGTATTTTGTGGTTGAATGATTTGGTAGCCAAGGCCTAATTCGCCTCCAAGCATCCAAGTACCTTTGGAAATTTGTGCGTAGACATTATTAATCGTAAATAAAGCAAACAGGAATAAAATGAAAATCTTTTTCATATCAGATTGTTTTAGTTTTAGCAAAAATGAAAACTGGATTAGGTAACCACTTACTCAAAAGACTTCCAAGCCCAATAAATGGTTCACAAAGCTCAAAATCGTAAAATTTGCTTCTCTAAAACAAAACAGGCCAAATACCTCATTTTGGATATTTGGCCTGAAATTGTTAGAAATAAATATTATTCATCATCTGAGCCGCGCGTCCAGAAATACTGGATACCAACATTCAAGCCGAATGTATAAAGGCGAGAAATGGATTTATTTGGCCCAAAAAAGTCAGATTCAAATTCCGTTCCGGTATATCGCGAAGAGAATTGCAAGCCTAATTCAAGCGCAAGGTCAGGAGTCAGGAAAACATCGGTTCCCACGATGGCATTGAAGTTAAATATTTCCGTTGTAATATCAGAAATATCCCCGGTGGACGTTTTTGATCGACCAATGCCAAGTCCGAGCTGTCCGAAATAACGACAACGTTCACCAAAAGGCAAATAATAGCGTGCAAAAGGATTGATTTCCAATGTAGACATAGTTTGATCAGAGTCATCGGTAGCAAATGAAAGTTGCAAAGGCAATCCAGCACCCACTGCCAGCTGATCAGACACAAAATAAGCCGCATTTGGCGTTGCTGCCAAAATCAATACTTCGTCTGCCCAAGCTACAAGCGCGGAACTTGTACCGAGCATAACACTTCCTTTCCCAATTCCGGGCGTGGCTGATTTGCGATTTGCTCTCAATTCTCTGCTAAAAAAGGCCTGCAAACCAAGATTTAACAAAACAACCGTTTCATTTTCATCCACTCCGTCAATGGTCACCAAATTGTATTGCAAACCACCTTCTAGTGCCACACTTGAGTTCAAAAATCGGTTGACACCAACCCCTGCCGTGTAAATATTTATGGGGTCCTCTCCTATTTCAAAAGCCGCACTCAATTGTCCGAAATAGATATTTCCCTCTGAAGATGGATTGAAAAAATAACGAACCAAGGGGGTAACTTGTGCAACCGTCTCAGATTCGCCATCATAGAAGGCTGATTCAAGCCTGATTTGACCACCGATCAAAAAATTATCGGAAATATTATACCCGACCATCGGCATAATGGATACATTAAACACACTACCATCAGCAGGCTGTATAGTCTGGGAATTTAGTCCCATAGAACCGCCAAGCATCAAAGTACCTTCTGAAATTTGTGCGAAAATAGCATTGCCGGAAAGCAAAGCCAGGAATAAAAACAGAATTAGTTTTTTCATAAATACATGTTTTAGCTTTCAGTAACTCATCTGATTCACAGCATCAGACAAAACTGAAGGTTTGGAAATTTCGTTTTATTGAATAGCTATTACTCCTGTGTCAATTAGTTTTTCAAGATAAGCTTCACTTCCCTTCTTGTTAAGGTGCTGAAAATCCCCAAAGTAGTCTTCTTCAGGTATGGCTTTCGCCAAATTCAACACTTCTGCCTGACAAGACTGCTCTATGTCGCGAATAAAGATATCAAGATTTGTGACATGATTCAAGAAAGGAGGATAGTATGGATTTACGATAAGTTGAAAAGGAATATCTTGCTTTCGCAAAAATGCAACAGTCTGTCCTAATTGAACCGGCATTTCCTCCGGATATTTGATGATAAATTCGTAGTCTGGGCTCAGCTTTCGCTTAATCTCCTCGGTTATCGTTCGGTCGAGTAGCCAGTCTTCGTCACTTTTATTGAGATAAAACATGGCTCGTTGAAAGACCTCACTATTGTAACGATATAACCAACTCACCTCCAAAGCATTAGCTGTGGTTGTGTTTTTGGAACGGATCAATCTTTTCAAACGATCACTTTGGCCTGCATAAGTGGAAAAACCATTGATAAGTTCATCATTAAATCGATCGCATAAAGTAACATCGATTAATACCAATTTTGGTTTGGGATACAAATCCAGATAATCTTTCAGCAAGACATCCATCAGGTCGGCAGGCATGCCGTTATAACTCATATTGAAGGTAGAATAAGGTAGTTTTTCCTCCAAATAAGGCTGATAAAAAACAAGTCCGCGTGAATTACCAATCAATAATAAATCTGCGCCGGCTTCTCCTCGGTACATTCTCGAATAGCGAAATTCACTACTCATAACCAATTGACCGAGTCCCCAACCAGCCAAGCGGTCTCCGATGAATACGACAAGTACTAACACTCCTATCCACCACCATTTTTTCATACTGCAATTTTAAAACTGAAAATATATAAAGGCATTCGAGTCGAACGTTCCGAAAAAGGCAATCAACCATATCAGACCAGCCATACCAGCAATTCGAAAAGCAGGTGAGCGAAGCAAGACTTCTTTGTAATCATAACGCAAGTCCAGCACCTCAATCGATACCAACAGACTAATCAATAAAACGCCTTTCATGACCCAAAATTTATTGGTCACCTGAGCAAAAGTAAAACTTTCTATTTGACCAATTCCATTGATGACTTCTAACGCATTATTGAAATCAGTTGCCCGAAAGAAAATCCAAGCCAAACAGGTAAAAGCATACACCAGAGCCATATTTATACCGCTGCGAAGCAGCGCAGGAAAGCGAAGTTGACTCAGTATTTTCGCGTAAGCGGAACCAGCAAGCCGCTGAACGACTAGGTACATGCCGTGTAAAAATCCCCAAAACACAAATACCCAACTGGCACCATGCCAAAGTCCTCCCAGCAACATGGTAATCATCAAATTGCGGTAAGTATTCCAGGTTCCATGCCTGTTTCCTCCCAATGGAATGTAGAGATAATCACGCAACCAACTCGATAAAGTGATATGCCATCGCTGCCAAAATTCACTAAAATTGGTGGAGAAATAAGGTGTTCTGAAATTCTTTGGAAAATCAAAACCCATCATTCTCGCCAACCCAATTGCAATATCAGAATAACCCGAAAAATCGCAATAAATCTGAAAGGAATAAAAAACGACTCCAATCAACAAATGCAATGATCCAAAACTGCTTGGTGATGCAAAACATTGATCTACAAAAGGAGCCAACGAATCAGCTACTGCCACTTTCTTAAAAAAGCCCCAAATAACCTGTG
>JALEHC010000034.1 GCA_022763215.1 Saprospiraceae bacterium | reverse complement strand
TTAGGCGATTGATTGGATACCATATAGATGTCCACTAGACCATCATTATTGATATCGCCAAGTGCTACGCCACCTCCGTTATAAAAATTTCGGTATTTGTAAACATTAAACTCCGGAGTAGAGGTGAGATTATTTGAAAAATCTATACCAATGTCCTCATTATTTAATAGGCGAAACAGTGGTCCTTCAGTATTGCTGGATTCTTCTACCTGAGAGCAGGCCGAAATAAGTAGCAAACTGAAACACCATCCAAAGAATTGAATAGTATGTCTCATGAATGTTTATAGTTTTATTGATCGGGCAAATCTTTTTGCCTCAAATCCTGAATTTTAACCGTTACATCTTTGTCACTATTCGGATAAATCAAAATCTGGCGGTTGCCATCTACTTTAGCAAATGCCTTGATGTCATCCTTGATATCAATTGTCAGGAAGTCATTTCCCGGATATTTTCGAAGATACTTCTTCTTTAGGGCTTCTATCAATTTATCAGAATGATATTCCTCATTCCAGGGTGCCCATTTGATATAGCTCATTTTCATATGCATGCCATGCATAATCTTATCCTCATCAAAAATGCCGTAGAACAGCATTTCTACCTTATCCGAATTTTCCTGAGTAGAATCGATCAACATCACATGACGCGCAAATTTATTACCCGGCCCCTGATTAACCAGCTTTTGCTTATTTAAGAGCCAGCACTTATCGTAAAAATTCTGACGAGTTTGGCCTATTTTCATGCCAAAGATCAAGTCTTCATGAACCACCCCTGATTTTAATTCCCGTTTTACGGTTCGAGAATACTCTGATTCACAAGAAAAAAACATCAAACCTAAAAACAACAATAAGCATAACTGCTTTACCACCTGAGTCATTTTTCCCATACTTTAAACTAGCATTTTTGGTTTACAACAATTTCTGCAAATATGTTTGTAATTGGATTTAAAGGATTCCCTTTCCGAGAATAAAACCTTTGCTCTTTTATTTGCTTTCACCAGAAAAGTCATAAGTAATTAGACGGAATTGCAAACAAGTGAAAGCTTGTGCTGATAAATTTCACTTGTCCATAATTTTGAGCCGTCACTTAATACAGTATTAGACTTATTCTTCTCGATCAAAAAATCGTTTCCTTTTGGTTTTTAAATGAATAAATTTTCAGGGGTTGATTCGTAACACCAATGATGATTCGTTGATCATTCATTTGTTCCATGTCGCGTATTTGTCCCTTTATATTCAGGCTTTGGGCACTTGACTCAAAGAGTCGTCCATCTTGTGATTGCCCCTTGAGGAGCCAACCTTTCGAGGCATCTTCCCGACCAAATTGTGGTTTTACTTGGTAATGATTGCCCCCGAGTAGCAAATCAGTAGCTCCATCTTGGTCCAAGTCTTTTGCGAAAGCTTTATGCACGGATGAATACTGAATTTCATCAGGCAAAGCCTGCAACTCAAACTTACCATTGCGTTTCAAGTAGAGTTGACTATCGGTTACATCCAAAGTCAAAACAGTACTGGACGCTAATACAGAAGGCTCAAACATCTCTTCTATCGTAGCTGCAGCATAATCTTTAAAATAAATGTATTTGCGCTTTAATATGGGCAACTGCGACATGAGTTCGTCTTTATCAAGGGAAGGATATACTTTTCCTTCTACTTCCTGAGCCAGAATTTGCTCCACACTATTGTTACCATCAAAATCATTTACGTACAAACGATGCTGCTCAGACACGGCACTATTACGACCAATGTTTCCTACAAAAATATCGTCTTCTCCATCATTATTAAAATCGTAAACCAATAAGGTATTCCATAGTCCGCGCGTGTCTGGCAATAAGTCATTTTGTTCCTGAAAACCATTTTCCAGATTCAGAAAAACACGAATGGGCATCCATTCTCCCACTACCACTAAATCAAGTCGTTGGTCTTGGTTGACATCCATCCAAGCTGCATCCGTAATCATGCCCATATTCTCAAATCCAGCAGGAATGGTAACTTCAAACTGTTGATTGCCTCTGTTTTGCAGGATGTACCCGTTACCTGGCAAGCCGTAGGTTACATTACTATTTCGATCGCCAATAAAAATATCTTGTAGTCCGTCACCATTGTAGTCAGCGATGGCTAAGGCCCCTGTCGCTATCGGCTCCGGAAACGTAAAAGCGTCTTCTTTTTTAGTCCATTGGCCATTGCCTTCATTGATGTACAACAAATCATTCAATTCGACCGCATAAGGCGAAAAAGAGGTCCCGCCATGAGCAACATATAAATCCTGGTCGCCATCATTATCACAATCAAAAAACAAGGCATCAGTCACTTCTGATCGGCTATCGGCTTCAAAAACCTCGGATATCTCTTGCCAGCCTTCCGCTCCGCTCGAAATCAGCAAGCCAGAGGCTTGTCCTTTTCCACCTCCTATAAATATATCCGATCGGCCATCTGCATTCAGATCAGCCTGTGCAAACACCGGCCCGTCAATGGCGTTCATGCGCATCAGCAAGCGCTCGCGATTAAACTGGTTAAATCGGGGCTGGCGATGCACAAAAGGCAGGGTATCGCTATAAAGCAATATCGAACGCGCTTCAGATTTCCCGAAAGGGTAAGCCACCTGAAGCTGTTCAGGTGCATTGACTTCTACAGTTGAATTGATGTTAACGGCTGTCTGAACCTGATAGTCGCCTTCCGGCCAAATAATCAGTACACTGTCGATACGGCTACAAGTGCCAAGGCCAAACAAAACGTCATTAGACACACTTGACTGAAATCCTCGTGAAGGATATTTTTCTGTCATAAAAGTTTGCTCACAAGCATGAACGATGATCTTTGCGCCAATGGCCTGCGTATTGGAACTTCGGCCTTGGAGTTTTACCTTGAGGTAGTTGTAATTATTTTTCTCGGAAGTGTTTTCATAGATATGGCTAGGCATATTGACATTATTAAATACCAAATCCAGATCACCATCATTGTCCAGATCGCCATAGGCAAAGCCATTGCTGAAACTATCACCGCCAAGGCCCCATTGTTCTGAAGATTCTTCAAAATTGAAATCGCCCATATTTTTGAAGGCTGCATTAGGGACTGCTTGAGAAGGCATGGCATCCACCAGTTTGGTGATAGCGTTTTTATTGTCTAGGTCATTTTTGATATTCGCTTCATTGGCTACAAATGCCAGATAGTCTCGGTCGAGCAAATCTTTATAAACGCCGTTGGTAACGATGATATCTTTCAGACCATCATTGTCATAATCTTGCATGAGGCAAGACCAACTCCAGTTTGTGGCTTCTACATCTGCCTTTCGGCCAATTTCAAGAAAGCCGGCAGGGCCCATATTACGCTGCAAAACATTGCGTGGAAACTGATGGTAATAGCCCTTTGATGCAGCGAGGGAATGTTTTTTCCAAGATTCGTAGAGTGCTTTTGTCTTTTTTCCGCCGACAGAGCGGGGCAACATTTCTGTCACCATTAAATCAGGCATCAAGTCATTATCTAGATCAGCGACATCTGCTCCCATTGATCCCCATGAAAAGCATTCAAAATATTCCTCTCCCAATTCGGTAAAGGTTTTATCCTTATTATTGATATAGAGGTAATCCTTTTCAAAAAAATCATTGGAAATATAAATATCTGTCCAACCATCCAGATTGAAATCACTAAGCGTAATTCCTAGCCCAAAGCCAATTGCACTACTGAAAATTCCGGCCTCTTGGGTAACATTTACAAATTTGCCATCACGGTTTTCAAAAAATTTATTCCCATTTTCACTGTATACATTTCGTTGATTCTGAATCAGATCAAAGCCACCTACAGACCGCAATGAATTGTTGAGCAAATAGCAATCCAGATCACCATCCCGATCATAATCAAAAAAAGCGGATTGGATAGAAAGCCCCGTTACATCAAGCCCATACGCTGCAGATTGTTCCTCAAATTCGAGTCCTGCACCGCCTTTTGCGTTAGGCCCCTTATTGATGAATAATTCGTTGTTGCGATTTTCTCCTCCTGGCATACCAGCTTTACAAACGTACAAATCGAGCCAGCCATCGCCATTAATATCAACAAAATTAGCACCAGAAGACCAGACACCTGGGCAAGCCAGTCCACATTGTTCGGTTACATCTTCAAACACCCAATTCCCTTTGTTAAGAAACATTTTATTATCGACCATATTGCCGGTAAAGTAAATGTCGAGGAGGCCATCATTATTGATATCACCCAATGCCACACCACCACCATTGAAAAAATTGCGGTAAGTATAGGGGTTGAATTCCTCGGTAAAGGTCAACTCATTATTAAATGGGGCAGTATCCAGGTCTTTAAGTTCAAACAAGCGGGTAGGTGTGTTTTGATTGCTACATGCTTGTACCAATAACAAAACAGGGAGAAGAAATGGAAGAAATTTGGATTGCATAAAGTTTCAGATCGATTCATTAAGAATGACGCAGCATTCAGTTTTCGATTTCTCGAAAGAGATCAAAATCTTCGTTTTTCTGCGTGACTTAAACAAAAGGGGTTACTCCCGAAGAAGCAACCCCTAATGTAATCAAATTTATCTTCAATTAGTAACCAGCGTTCTGCGTAAGCGTACCGTTACTAGCTTGAATTTGTTCGAATGGAATTGGGAAAACATTTACGTGATCAGATGGATCAACTGGTTTCTCCCACCATGAATCGTTGTAAGCATCAAAACGAATCAAGTCTGTACGACGAACTCCTTCCTGGAACATTTCACGTCCTCTTTCTGCAAGGAATTCTTCAGCCGTAAGCGTAGTGTATCCATCTACTTTCGCTCTTGATCTCAAAACGTTTACATCCGGAATAGCAACATTCCAATCGCCCGCTGCACGAGCTCTTGCTTCTGCACGGATCAGGTATACTTCACCCAAACGTACGATTGGGTAATCGTTATCCATTTCTGCACGTCCAAACTGCTTGTAGCTAAACTTAGCTGGTCTTGCACCCGCTTCACGAAGTGAGTTTGGTTGCAACTCGTTAATTCTTGGTGTGTAGTTCAATACCAAACCACCATCATCAGATGCGTAGTCAAGGATTGCCGAACCACCAAAGTCAAGCTGCTCACCTACCAAGAAACTAGCTTCTTTTCTCGCATCACCATCTTCAAAAGAGTTGTAGAACTCTTCCAAAGTAGCATAACCATTCCATGGCTGCTCCGCAAAGTTGAAAGAAAACTGGCTAGAGTAGTGTAGGTTCATCTGACCAAAGTTCATACCAGTAGCACTTGCTTCATCGTAGAATACAGAGAAGATGTGCTC
>JALEHC010000266.1 GCA_022763215.1 Saprospiraceae bacterium | reverse complement strand
CCTTACATGTCACAAAACCCTGTCTACGCTGATCTAATGGATCCGGTAAAGCTTATTGCTTTTAATGATCTGGAAGATCGCCAACCTACCCATGCGCTTGTTGAAAATACCGATTTAGTTATTACTCGTTTTGATGAGCGGTTTTCTGTGCTATATGGTCGTTGTTTGCACCGTGGTGCCCTCTTGTCAGATGGTCATATTGACGATCAGGATAATCTAATCTGTGGTGTCCATCAATGGGATTATCGCGTCGAAACGGGCGTGAGTGCTTACAATAATGAAGAGGTATTATACAAATTTAAAGCAGCTATACACGAAGGCTTTATTTATGTCGATCGAGCAGATGTCGTTGCATTTGAAGAAATTCACCCTCAACCCTTTGATCGCTCTGCTTACCTTGGTGAATATGCCGATACGCATCCGGAAAGTACCGAACCCTACACCAATTATATTAAGGAACTTGCTAAAAACGGGCTGAAAAACTATGGCCACCATGGCCCGACAGCGGCGATGGGGGTTGACCGAAATACCTTACCAAAGTGGGAGCAAATCCAGTTTTTACCTGCACAGTTTTCGCGTCGTCCACTGATGGATGAGGATGAGGTTTCCACGAAAGTGGTCATTGGCCCTAAAGCCAAAAAGCCACTCGAAATTGACCTACCTTTATTTGTATCAGATATGTCTTTTGGAGCGCTTTCGCGCGAAGCAAAAATCGCCTTGTCAAAAGGCGCACAAATGGCCGGTACGGGTATTTGCTCTGGCGAAGGTGGCATGCTACCAGAGGAACAAGCGAATAATGAGCGTTATTTTTACGAATTAGCATCTGGAGGTTTTGGCTTTAGCTGGGAAAAAGTACAAAAAGCACAGGCCTTCCACTTTAAAGGCGGACAAGGAGCAAAAACTGGCACCGGTGGGCACCTGCCTGGCAATAAGGTAACCAAAGAAATAGCAGAAGTGCGGGGCTTGAAAGAAGGTGAACCAGCTATCTCACCAGCCACTTTCCCCAATCTAAAATCGCTGTCTGATTTTAAAGACATGGTAGCGGAAGTACGCGAGAAAACCGGAGGAATCCCGGTTGGATTCAAAGTAGCGGCCAGTCATATTGAAGCTGATATTGATTTTTGTTTGGAAGCGGGAGCTGACTACATCATTTTGGATGGTCGGGGTGGTGGTACTGGTGCCGCACCAACAATACTGCGCGACCATATAAATGTGCCAACAATTCCTGCACTGGCACGCGCACGACGACATCTCGATCGCTCGGGGGCGAAAGACGTAACGCTGATCATAACGGGCGGACTAAGAGTAGCTGAAGATTTTGCGAAAGCATTGATGTTAGGAGCCGATGCGATTGCAGTGTCCAATGCAGCCTTGCAGGCTATTGGTTGTCTGGGGATGCGTGCGTGTAATACCAATAATTGTCCAGTTGGTATTGCGACTATGAAAGACCATTTAAGGGCCCGAATTGAAATTGACAAATCTGCTCAGCAATTGCATAACTATTTTGAAGCTACCAATGAGTTGATCAAAGTTGTAGCGCGGGCTTGTGGGTATGCAGATATTAGTGGTTTTAACCTAAATGATCTCAGTACGTTTGATCGAGAAATGCACTATTTAACAGGCATACCGTATGCTGGCGTAAGTCTTTAATTTTTATAAATTGATATGTATCAGTCTTTTAGCATTATTTTTGCTATAGCTGCTGTATTGAGTTTTCTCAATTACAAATACCTCCATTTGCCTAATACGATTGGGCAGTTAATTTTGGGTTTGACAGTGGCTATTCTTTTTATTCCGGTGGAAGCAATTTTGCCGGAGACTTACAGCGAGTTTTATATGCTTGTAAAAGATGCCAATTTTACACACATTTTGCTCGATATTATGCTGGGGTTTCTGCTTTTTGCAGGCTCGTTGCACGTTGACATTTATGCACTTCGAAAAGAATCTGGAAGTGTGTTGTTGTTTGCGACGCTTGGTGTACTAATTTCTACTTTTCTGATAGGAAGTGGTTTGTATGGGTTGACGGTGTTATTGAACTGTGAATTGCCTTTTTTGCACTGCTTGCTTTTTGGTGCATTGATTTCGCCGACCGATCCGATTGCGGTTTTAGCTCTGCTGAAAGGTTCTAGTGTTAGTCCCTCTTTACAATTGAAAATAGAGGGCGAGTCTCTGTTCAATGACGGAATTGGTGTGATTGTTTTTACGGCTATTCTTTTGCTTACGCAAATGCAAGGCATGTCTGAGGCATCAGAAGGTGGAAGTATCGTAATGGAGATTCTTTGGTTATTTGTGGAAGAAGTATTTCTTGGCCTTTTATTGGGCTTGGTACTAGGCTGGGCTGGCTTTCGCCTAATGCGACAAAGCCAGGATGACCCTTATTTGACCACCATACTTAGTTTAGCAGTGGTTTTTGGGGGATATAGTCTGGCGCATGTTCTTGAAACTTCTGGGCCTTTAGCGATGGTAGTAGCTGGGCTATATGTAGGCAATAATATGGAGCAGATTAATGAAAGGTCATCAGAGGCTTTGTCTGGTTTTTGGCACATTTTGGACGAAAGTCTGAATGGTGTCCTCTTCGTATACCTCGGTCTGGCTTTGCACCTGGTAGCACTTGATCAGACGATGGCTTTACTGGCTGTACTTGTAATTGTGCTCGTGTTACTCGCACGCTTTCTTGCTGTATTAATGCCATATTCGCTACTCAAGCATACCGAGCATCACTGGCTAAAAACAACTTATGTACTTACCTGGGGCGGACTAAGAGGAGGCATTTCGTTGGCACTTGCTTTTTCTTTGGCTCCCGAATTGTCAAAAGATAGTTTATTATTTTTAACCTACACAACCGTTATATTTTCAATACTTGTACAAGGATTAACCATCCCTGTTTTAACCAAAAAACTATATACCTGATATAATGGAATTAGTCGCTATTATTTTGGTCAATGCCTTGATGCTTTATTTGAGTATCGGATTTTTCTTTGCTATTCCTTTTGTAATAGGAGGTGTACAGAAAATAGACAAAGGAGCTGCCGGAAGTTCCTGGTTTTTCCGAGTGTTGATCTTTCCTGGTGTTATGGCGTTTTGGCCTTTTTTATTGAAAAAATGGATAAAAGCTCGCAAACATGATTAGATCCCTTCGAAAAAGGCATTTATATATGTGGTCTGTTTTGGCGGTCTTATTGCCTATTGGTTTTGTGGCGGCCTTGTTGGTACAAAAAGCACCGAAAGAAGTAGGCACCCTTTCATTTAAGGAAGAAGGAAAACTACTGGGGCAAATGTACTTACAATGGGGCCCTGTGCAACGCAGGATGTTGGCCGATAGCACTCAGGAATTACAGTTTCGGATTGTTGAAGCTGTCAAGGCCGCTGGTTTGGTGGTATATATTGCTGAATCAGAAATGAATGAGCCTGCTGATGGGCAATTGTTGGCTCGGCTCGACACACGAGATGCCTACGACATCCGATTGGATAAAAGCTGGGCTGGAAAAGAAATCTATTTGTTGTTTTATGATCCTGTTAAGCAGGAAGTCATTGGAAAAAGTTATTGGTAATGGCAGTAAAATACGCTTCTATACTCTGGAACAGGCAAAAACGGCGGTATGACCTGGCTATGCTGGCCTTGATCGTTCTTTTTCTAGCTGTTTTTGTAGGCTTACAGCTGGTACTTCATCCTAATATCACGCCTGATAGTCTGATTATTCGTTCGACGGCAAGCTTAGCATTTACGATGTTACACATCATTTTGATCATTGGGCCATTGAGTCGGCTAGATGTGCGATTTTTGCCCTTGTTGTATAATCGACGGCATCTGGGAGTGACGATGTTTTTGGTATCCTTTGTACATGGACTATTTAGCATGAACTTATTTCACAATTTTGGGGATACCAATATGCTGGTTTCGGTTTTTGTTTCGAATCCTAATTATGCGTCTATTTCTCAATATCCTTTTCAGACATTGGGCTTTTTGGCTTTGCTCATTTTGTTTTTGATGGCAGCGACGAGTCACGACTTTTGGTTGAAAAACCTGAGCCCACGTATCTGGAAAGCACTGCACATGTTGGTTTATGTGGCGTATGGCCTGATTGTAATGCATGTCGTGCTGGGTGTTTTGCAACAAGAAACTTCGCCCGTTTTGGCAGGTGCCGTAGGCGCTGGGCTCTTGTTAGTCGTAGGGACGCATTTGGCGGCAGCCATTACCGAAAACCGTAGAGAAGAGGTGCATTCCGCTACAGCGGAAAACTTCGTAAAAGTGTGTAAAGTAGAAGATATTGCAGAAGACTGCGCAAAAGTCGTTATCATCAGATCGGAAAACATCGCAATTTTCAAGTACGACGGAAAAATTTCTGCAATCAATAACGTCTGCAAGCACCAAAATGGGCCATTGGGCGAAGGAAAGATCATCGACGGCTGCGTCACCTGCCCTTGGCATGGCTATCAATACGAACCGCACAATGGTAGCTCACCACCGCCATTTACTGAAAAAGTGACGACTTATTCCACGAAAGTGGAAGACGGCTATGTCTACGTTAATCCTGAACCTTTTCCGGAAGGAACGGCTGTAGAACCTGCTATTATTCCAGTTCAAAATGTTTAGTCATGCAAACAAAAGATGAATTTTACGTTGGCTATCAGCCAAAAGCGCCTAAGAAGTACGGTCGTTTTTTGACATGGTTTGTCGTGCTAACCGCTCTGGTATTGCTAAGTTTGGCCAGTGTGTTGGTATGGGAACAAAGCGATTATGCCAATGGCACTTTTGAGTTGGGCAAATTGAGTGAGGTGGAAGGTGTACTGCGTGTACGGCCTGTGCCGATGCTGAAAGTTCCGCTTGGAAAAGATATCAATGGAAATACCCTTTATCAAACTGTTTTGCTGATTGATTTTGGTAAAAAAGGAGCCGAGGAAGCTATCCAGAAGATGGAAGCAGAGCATGGCGATTTGATGGGCAAAGTGGTCAGGTTAGAAGGTACTTTGATTTACCACGATGGAAAAAGCCTATTGGAACTCACCAAGAGCGAAGGTGCATTTATAAGTGCAAAAAGAGATCCCAATATGCGACTAAACCAGTTTAAAGAACTGGGTTTTCAACGTTTACAAGGCGAAATTGCTGATCCGAAGTGCTACTTTGGAGTAATGAAACCGGGTGAAGGCAAGCCGCATCGTAGCTGTGCTGCCCGCTGTATTTCAGGTGGAATACCGCCTGTATTAAAAACGATAAACGGCGGCACGGTCGAATACTATTTGGTGCTTGGCGCAAATGGGCAAGCGATTAATCAGGAAGTTTTGCCAGTGGTAGGGGAGCAGATCCAATTGGAGGGACAAGTCGAAGAACAAGACGAGTGGAAAATCCTGAAAGTAGATCAACCACTAAAAATTGAACGCATATCGGGCAGTTTGTTGCCGAATGCACCGATGTGTACACCTCAGTTGGGCTGGAAAGAATAGCAGATAAAGTGAAAAACAAGATTTGACAAGCTGAAAAATTCGGGATTGTGCTGTATTTTGGGCGAAAATACAGCTATGTCAAAACCAATCTTCTACGAAAAGCAGATACAAGATATGTGGTGGGTACGCCTAATTGTTGTCGTTCCGACCCTGATTATTTGGTGGAAAGTGATTCAACAAATAGGATTTGGAATGCCGGCTGGTAATAACGCCATGTCTAATACCATGTTAATTATTTTTGGTGTTTTTATGGCGGCCTTGGCCTACCTGATGTGGACGAGCAATCTGCAAACCTGGTTTTACAAAGACAAAATCGTTTATCGTTTTTATCCTTTCCATTTCAAAGACCATGAAATAAAATGGAGCGATGTAAAAAGCGCAACCATGGTAACTTATTCTCCGATAAAAGATTATGGCGGGTGGGGTATCCGATTTGGAAGCAAAGGCAATGCGTACAATGTCAAAGGTAAAATAGGCCTTCGACTAGAAATGAAAAAAGGACTCAGCATCTTATTTGGTACCCAGCAGCCGGACGAAATGCTCCAAGCACTTCAGCAAGCAGGAAAGAAAGTGGGGGATGAGCGGGTTTCGTGAAATGTAAAGTCTGACTTTGATTCTAAGATTTACTCCCCTTCCAGTCCAATGTATATTTTGCTTTGTAATTGATATTTTTACTTTTATTTCCGTCCGTGTTTTTTTCAAATTCGTAGACGCCCCAATGCGTTTCATAATCCGCACCAGGCTTTAGGTCTTCATCGTACATCTCGAATAAAAAACAAGGAATTTGAATATTGGGAACGCGAGGAGTTCCTTTTCCACTCAAACAATGATTGATCAAATTTTGGTTAAAAGTTTGTGCATGTTGGATAGTCGCCTCCGGATATTGACTATCATTGACCGTTGGCCAGCCTGCTTCGCCTATGACAATAGGTAATTTACCGTATTTGTGCTTGTCAAGGGCAACGTATAAAGCATCATACATGGCATCGAAGATATTTTGATACTTATATGCCCCATCTGTTACAACGGTGCCTGGCGAGGTGAAAAGGCAATAATCAATACTAATATCTTTTGGGTCGCCAAGATGCGTAATGAATGGATAGACATTTATCATGAAAATAGATTCATTAGCCAAGAGCACTTTACAAATTTCTAAAATCTTAGCCGATTGTGCGCCAAAGGCACCTTTCGAAGGCGGATAGGAAGCCCCCATGATGGAAAAATTGAACGGAACGGTCACCTTTGTTTTTAGTTGAGCCTTTGTGATTTCTTTTTGAATATTCTGTACGGCAGGGACGATGACGTCTACGTACTTACCGCCATGCCAACTCCCAAAAGGCTCATTACCAACACAAATAAAAGGCATTTGAGTACCTCCATTTTGAAGCACCGTAATGATGTTATTAACCGTAGTTTGGTATTCTTCGTGGGAGGTCTTTGAAAGGATGGAAAGCGTATCATTCGGGATAGCTGGAAGAACCTGTAGCCCTGCATCTATCAAAGCTGAAAAATAAGCAGTTTCCGTGTAATTAAACATCTTTACAACGCCCACACCAGTACCTGTGATTTGGCTCAAAGCCTGCTTGAACTGCACTTTCTTTGCTGTACTCTGTAAGCTGTCGCTAAAATTCAGGCCAATAACAGACGCAAAAGGGGAATTACTCATGATTTTAGGTGTAAAAAAGATTAGTAGGATTTGGCGAAAGCCAGAT
>JALEHC010000265.1 GCA_022763215.1 Saprospiraceae bacterium | reverse complement strand
CAGATTGCTTTATTCATAATTTATTATTAATTTTACAAATACAGCTAATCCCCGGGAATTACACACATCAAACCACTACAAATGAAGATTTGGTATGTTTTTCCTGTTTCCTTGTTTTTAATACTATTTGCTTGTCAGACTTATCAATCGCCCACTTCATCGCCTCCTGCTGATTATTTTGGGAGTTCAGTTTCTGACACCTATATCTCATTTTCCACCGACCAACGTGGTCTTTGTTCTTCTGCCCTTTCGGGCAAATTCAAAGCGGACGTTCTATTTTCCTGCGATAGTTGCGAAATTGCAGCAGCACACGCTCAATTATTGGCAAATGATCAGGTATTTGAGGAAATGGATAAAGCCCATTTGTTTGGACAAATGCTTGATTTGACTTTCGTCAAAAAGGCCACTTCACAGTTGTTAGCACAGCATTCCTTTTACGTACCACCTCCCCTTTGTATCACTTCTTTCCCCACTAAATTACACAAGCAGCAAGCTGCATTTAGTGAACCTATTCGCTGGGAACCGGATATGCTGAGTCCGAAGCCCATTGTCATCCGTTTTTCCTACAGGCAGTTGGAGGGTGGAAAAGCAAAGACCAACTACAGGACCGTGGAAGATCAAGGTAGTTACCAAATTACAGCAGAAGACTTAAGCGGATTTCCTAATGATGCCCGAATATCAGTTCACTTATCAAGATGGAATCAGGATTCTATTGTTTTGGAAAATGAAAAAATCCTGTTGGATGCTCGTTCCAATTGGTATGGATCCATTCCAATTGGCGATGCCGCTTTGTACCCCCACAAACCCTTACGTTAAACCTATTACATTGACGGGTCTCCTATCAAAGGAACTAAAAGTAAGATCAAATTTGTTGTACGAAAAAAATCATTTTCTAAACATCATACCATCCAATTATGAATGCCTTTTTATTATTCCTTAAAGACCGATCTATTGATGACCTCAAAAATGACCTCTTGCAGCTATACATGCATTCTTCTGACGTTCAGGACTACTACCAAAACGAACTACATGTAGCTAATATTGAAGATTTTGATATCGCCGATTATCGGGAAGACATCACAAGAGCCTTCGACAAACTCGATCATGAATTGATGATCATAGTAGAAGTCGATCAGACCATCGATATATTTCGCCACAATCCGGCTATTATTGACTTACATGTCGAAGTTTGCCTGTTTTGCCTCGAAGAATTTGCACACTACCAAAATCGAAAACAAAAAACGAGCGAACAATTTCAGGAGTTTTTCTTCCGGCTTTGGCGCGAAGCGCTGGTATCACTTGGGCAATTACCTGCCAATGATGAATATATCCAAAAACGAAATGCAGTTATTCAGCGCGTGAAGACATTCAATCTATCTCGGAAGCTACAAATTGAGTTTAATGCCATTTTGGCGAAAGCCGTATAAGCGAGACCTATGTCAACACCTAAAGAACAATTTTCTCATTTTGCCGCTATTCTTGAGCAGGTTAGTTAAAAAATAATGCATACTTAATTTTCAATTAGCGCGCTATCTCGCCGTTTTTTACTTCTTTTGTTGAAAAGAACTGCCTCATGCGCCCCATTCAAAAATTACAAAAACTAGCACTCGATTTTCAGCAAGATGATGTGTCTTTTGACCAAATAAGTGAACAGGTGGAGCAATATAAAGAATTGCTCTTCCAGTTAGCAGAAATTGATAACAACAAAGGTCGCAACGATGTCTATATGCCTACAGGCAAAGCCATTGGTACGACTTGGGCAGCCTTGTGCCTTGACGATGTACTGCGTACCCGTCAATTCATTCGTGGTGTCATGCAAGCCGTGGAGCATTTGCTGAAGCAAAAACCCAAAGTTCATCTTTTGTATGCCGGTACCGGCCCCTTTGCGCCGCTCATTTTACCCGCTTTGGCACATTTCCCGAAAGGGAAAGTTAGCTGTAGCTTACTGGAAATCAATGATTATAGCTTTGCAAGCATGCAGCATGTCATTCGACAATTAGAGTTGGAATCCGCTGCGGTTGAAATGGTACAAACCGATGCCAGTACCTTTCAAATTTCAGACGAATATCTTCCTGACCTGATCATTTCTGAGACCATGCAGGCAGCCCTAAAAGACGAACAACAAGTATCTATCTTTTTAAATTTGATGCGGCAAGTGCCAGAAGATTGTCTGTTCATCCCGCAAGCCATTCAACTAGGTCTGGGTATTTCTGAATTTAGTGATGAGTTATCGAAACCAGTTGCACCTCTATTTGAGGTAAGCCGGAAAGCACTGCAAACACAATTGAAAACGACTGCACCGGCTAGCTTTGAAGCCGTAAAGGCACAAATCCAGAAAAAAGACTTCTCTGAAAAAAGTGGCGTATTTATCCTAACAGACATTCATATTTATGGCCAAGAGTGGTTAACAGTAAATCAAAGTGGTTTGACGGTTCCTATTTTGCAAGTTTATCTCGACATGATTGATTATGATCAGATTTTGATTAAAGCTCAATATATTATCGATGAAAATCCAAAATTGGATGTACAAATACAGCCTGTTGTGCCTGCTATTGCTGGCTAATTTGGCGCAAGCCCAGGAAAACGGCGCTTTTAGTTGCTCCGATGGTATTGATAATGACCAAAATGGATGGATAGACTGCGACGACCCTGCCTGCCTTGAATTATCGACAGAAGCCTGTGCTTTTTGTGCTTCCGCAAAAGGATTTGCAGCTTTTGTCCTTGACTACCAGCCTGGTTGTACCGGCCTTGAGCTCAACAATCCGGCTCAAGCACTAGGCTTCCCGGACTGGCAAAACCCGACAGATGGTAAGGTCGTAGTGTTGGGAGAAGGAGGCTCTATCAAACTAGCCTTTAACAGTCAGGTGCTCGTTAATTCTGGTGATAATGAAGCTGATCTTTGGGTATTCGAAATCGGAGATTTTGCCGAGAGTTGTCGCATCGGCCTTCGGCCTTTTGATACCTTTACTCGACAAGCCATGCTTTCATCTGGCCTTTCGGCAAATGAGAATTTTTACTGGATCGGTATGATTGGTGGAGCTGAAAAAAGTGTGGACATTGATATTAGCTTGAGTGGCTATAGCTACGGCATGCTCAAGTTTGATGCAGTGCTCATTGAAGATGTACCTGAATTGAGCTGCGAAGCTACTATTAATCCGGGGGCAGATTTGGATGCTATATGCGGAGTTAATATGCTCGAACTAGACTGTGCGGGTGTACCCGAAGGCTTATCCGAATTTAATGAATGTGGTATCTGTCTACTGCCTAGTCATCCCGCTTTTTTCGAGCCTTGTATTAATGAGCTATACATTCCTAATGCGTTTTCCCCAAATGATGATGGTATAAATGATGTATTTCAGGTATTCCCAGAGGAAATTATAGACGGGAGTATACAGCAATTTCTGATTTTTGATCGTTGGGGTAATTTGATTTACCAAGCTCAAAGTCTGGATTTGCGTGCAAGCCATGGTTGGTGGGATGGTGGTGAAGCACCGGATGGAATTTATGCCTATTGGATGGAGATTACATTTAATGATGGCCAGACAGAGCAATTTTCAGGTAGCATTCATTTATTGAGATGATGTCGATGCTATCCTCTTTAGGCACTGATATTACTGGGGTTTGAGCTTTGGCCAAAAAAAAGATCACAGAAAAGTGTTAAAAAAGTGCGCCATAATTAAATACAGATTACATTGCGCATCATTTTGTTCAGTTGACACAAGAAGTGACCAAATTTGAGCAGCTCATTCAAGGAATGATCACTCAGCAGCACGCCATCATCGATGGCTTTCTCCCTTCTACAGTGGTTGAAGGTTTGAGAAATAATCTTCTGGCTCACAAACGTGCGGGTGACATGCACCCGGCTGGAGTTGGAAAAAACTTTGATTATCAGCGTAATACCGAGATTAGAGGTGATGTAATCAAATGGTTGGATAATGGCTCTGAGGAAACTTTTGAGAAGTTACTGATGGAGCAAGTTCAACAATTTGTACAATACCTCAATCAAACTTGCTATACTGGTATCAATGATTTTGAGTTTCATTATGCCTATTACGAAGAAGGTAGTTTTTATAAACGACATCTAGATCAGTTTCGGGCAGACAGGGGTCGGAAGTTTTCGTTGGTCATTTATCTCAATGAAAACTGGCAGGAAAGCGATGGTGGCCAATTGAGTTTGTACCTAGAAGAAGGTACAAAAACAGTATTGCCAATTGCTGGTAGAGCTGTCTTTTTCCAAAGTGATGTCATTGAACATGAAGTACATGTAGCTCCGGAAAAGGCGCGAATGAGTATCGCGGGCTGGCTGAAAAATATTTGAACATCGGCCTGACAAAATGGCTGATTTTTAAATAATTCATTTTCAGAAGCCTGTATTTGCTTGTTTGTAAATAAAAAAGAGCCTATATTGTGTATGTAAATCAATATTCTACGTTTTTGTTAAATACTTTCCTGTTTTTTCCAAAAAGTAAGATTGTTGAATTATTATTTGTTTTAGCCAAATGGGTATAAGAACCTGTTGGCCGGTTTTATTTTATTCTAAACTTTTTTTTATGAACATTTTTGTAGCAAAGCTTAGCTTTGACACACAAGAGTCCGATCTACAGTATGCTTTCGAAGAATTCGGAGCTGTTGATTCTGTAAAGATCATTATGGACAAATTTACTGGTAGATCTAAAGGTTATGGTTTCGTTGAAATGCCTGACGATGATGAGGCACAAAATGCTATCGACAACCTTAACGACAGCGATCTAGATGGAAGAACAATCGTAGTAAAAAAAGCTGAGCCTAGAGAAAGAAGAGACAATCGCGGCGGCGGTGGTGGTTTCCGCGGCGGCGGCGGCGGTGGTGGCTATCGCGGTGGCGGTGGCGGCGGCGGCTACCGCGGTGGCGGTGGCGGTGGCGGCGGCTACCGTGGCGGCGGCGGTGGATACCGTGGCGGCAGCGACTATGATAAAAGATATTAATATCTGATTCTGAATTAACTGACAGAAAGCCTCTGCGATTCGCAGGGGCTTTCTTGTTTTTAGTATCTTGCCGTTCTAACTAAACAACAAAAAACATGAGCCTCGAAAAGGAATTGCTTCAACGAAGCAATCAAAGCTGTGAACTGTGCAGCGCTACCGAATCTCTTGCGGTCTATGAGATTCCGCCCAATCCTAATGGTTCTGCCCAACAAGCTATTCTCATCTGTCATCAATGTCAACAACAAATTACCGGTGACCAGGCACTGGATGCCAACCACTGGCGTTGTCTCAATGATAGTATGTGGAGCGAAACTCCAGCCGTACAGGTAATGGCTTACCGAATGCTACACCGACTAAAGGAAAGTTGGGCCCGGGAACTTATCGATATGTTATACCTCGATGAAGAAACCCTACAATGGGCTAAATCAGATGGTACCGGAGAAGAAAAAGTCATTCACCTTGATAGTAATGGCAATGTACTGGAGGCTGGCGATACCGTAACCCTCATCAAAGACCTTAAGGTTAAAGGGGCTAATTTTACGGCCAAGCGTGGTACTGCGGTCCGACGTATTTCCCTGGTTCAAGATAATCCTGAACACATTGAAGGAAAAGTAAATGGGCAGCATATTGTTATTCTGACTCAGTATGTCAAAAAATCTAAATAAGAAAAAGCTGTTGACCTGAGTTGGATCAACAGCTTTTTCGGTTTAACTATCTCGCTTGAGGAGTTCCTCCACCAAGTTGCCAACGGATTTAACGGTATTGTTGAAGTCAAACTTGAAACGAATCTGTTGATTTTTGCCCATCCACTCTAGTTTTGTTGACAAATCAACCACACCTCCACTCATAGTTCCTAATTGCCCATTAAAGTTTGCTTCTCGAATATTAATCAATAAATCTGCTCCTTTTTCGATTACAAAATTGGCCGCTTTTCCACCTATCCCCAATGTTTTTTTCAGGCCTTCTAATACCAGTTTACATCCGTCCAGGGTTTTTAACGCTACTTCTCGACTACCATATAGGCTTACCATTTTGGGGTGCAAATCCGGATTTTTGTTTAAGCCTTTGAAGCCATCCAAGGCCAATTGGGCCGCTTTAAGCCCTAAAATAGCCGTCCCTTTTGTAGCCTGTACGGTCTTTATTTTGCCTTCTATCCAGGCACGTTCATGCAACTGCCAGGGTTTATTTTTTGATTTGGCTTGTCGCTTGAGTCGATTAATTTCTTTGTTGAGAGAATTTACCTTTTTTTCTGCCGCCTTTACTTTTCGTTTGGCAGCATCGTATTTTTTGCGTTTTTCGGCTTGTT
>JALEHC010000033.1 GCA_022763215.1 Saprospiraceae bacterium | reverse complement strand
TTTTCGCTAAAGCGAAATAATGAAAATAGGCGACTAATTGTTCCGGAGAATTTTGATATTCAAATCATCAAAATAAACAGGGCTTTGGCCTGCATTCCAGCAATAAATCTTCAGGGGTTTTCCTTTACTACTAAATGGAGGATCTATGGTGCATTGTATTTTTTGCCAGCCATCAACCGTTTCGACAACTTCTTCGCAACCGTTCCAAAAAGAGTCAAAAACCTGACTGACTAATTTTCCGTTGGCTTGTTGTTTGTCAGGTGCAAATCGCCAAACTGAAACTACAATCGATTCATTACCTCTGAGCATTGGAATATCATAGCCGAGGCCATAAGGGTTTTTGGGAGTTAGCTTTACACTGTATTGGCCACTCTTTGCATATTCTTCAGTTCGAAAGTTGGCTCCTGTAATAGCATGTTTATTTGACCAAAAAACAGGTGTTCCCTGATAATAGCCGATTTCCTCAGCAGAAGTACTAATAACAGTTTCATTTGAATCCAAAAATCCAAAATTCCATGCCGCCAATAAAAGTAGTGCGACCCATAGAAGTAGGGCTCTGCCAAATTGTGCCCAAGTCTTTTTTCTTTTTTTTGATTGGTCTTTCATGCATTCCTCGTTTTGCAAGGCAAAAATAAAAATAATGCAATGCAGAATCCTTTTTTGAGATAATTGATGGTCGATAGTTTGATTCTATTCGGATAATAATAATTTAGCAGCTAATTATCGGTTTGCCAATGGTTTTTAGTAGCCTTTATTTCCTCTTGTATTTTCTGCCATTTTTCTTGGCAATTTACTATTTGTGTCCACCCAAATGGCGCAACTTAGTAGCCTTTATTGGAAGTTGTTATTTCTATGCCTGGGGAGAACCAGAGTTTATTATTCTAGTTATCACCTCTTTGATCATTGACTTTTATGTAGTCCACTTGATGCATCTTTCTGAAGGGAGGCAAAAAAAATTATATCGTTCCATTTTGGTTTTGTTTAATGTTGGAATATTGGTAATTGCCAAATATCTCAACTTCCTGATAGACAACCTCAACAATGTATTGGGCATAGTGGATATTGACCCGATTAATATGAGCCCAATTATGTTACCAATTGGTATTTCATTTATCGCATTCCAAAAAATAAGTTATGTACTAGATTGTTACCAAGGCAAATCCAAACCACTTGATCGTTTTTTTGATTATGGCCTGTACATTATGTTTTTTCCGCAATTAATAGCAGGTCCTATTGTTCGGTTTAATGAAATTGCATCACAATTGCAGGATAGAAAGCAAAATGATCTTATTGATAACAAAATCAATGGCTTATTTCGCTTTATGGTTGGTCTTGGAAAAAAGGTGTTGATTGCGAACGTGGTCGGAGGATTAGCGGATGAGATTTTTGCGGGGCCGACTGCAGAACTTGGAAGTGCAACCCTATGGCTGGGTATTATTGCTTATTCTTTCCAGATTTACTTTGATTTTTCGGGTTATTCAGACATGGCAATTGGTTTGGCCTTGATGCTTGGGTTTCGGTTTCCCGAAAACTTCAATTTCCCTTACATAGCCACCAGCATCACCGATTTTTGGCGTAGATGGCATATTACTTTAAGTCGTTGGATGCGAGACTACCTATACATACCACTAGGTGGAAACCGAGTGAGTACGCCCCGTTTGTATTTCAATTTGTGTGTCGTTTTTTTGATCTCAGGGCTATGGCATGGAGCTGCCTGGACCTTTATTTTCTGGGGGGCATTTCATGGGATCTTTTTGATTCTTGATCGGCTGTTTTTGCTCAAATGGTTGAAAAAAATGGGCAAAGTTCCTGCCGTCATTATTACTTATTTAATTGTTTTGATTGGATGGCTGTTTTTTCGGGCGCCCAATTTTGCATTTGCCTTCGAATATCTTATTCATCTGTTTCGATTTGATAATGGACAAGTATCTATTTATTTGGAGAACTTCCATTATTTGATATTGATATTAGCTAGCTTGTTTTCTTTTTGGGGGCTTACGCCAAATGCAGAACAATGGGTAAATCGGCTATATTTTGGTACGACTGCCATTGGATGGTTCTTGTTGAAATCAATTTTTATTTTAGTGCTTGGAGTATTATGTTTATTGGAAGTATATGCCTCTGGGTTTAATCCATTTATTTATTTTCAATTTTAGGTATGGGCAAAACAGTCAAATATATCCTATACATCAGTTTATTGGTTTTACTCTTTCTATCAGAATGGTATTATCCGGTAATAAGTAAAGACCGCCCTGCCTTGCAGGGTAGTGAACTAGGTGGTGCATACAAGAAAGTAAGCCGGCCAGCCTGGAGTGCTCAAAAATGGATGCAAGAAGAATATCAAGATAATCTTGAATCCCATTTGCAAATAGAAAGCGAAAATGCTTCTACTTTTGTGCGTATGCGTAATCAGTTACACTTTCGATTGTTTAATCGAATGGCTGCCGAGAAAATACATTTAGGCAAGAACGATTATATGCATAGTGCCGAATATTGTGAAACTTATATCGGGAAGGATTACGCCGGAGATGATTTTTTGAGGGAACTAACCGAAAAACTAGAACACATATACATGATTTTGCGAAAGCAAAATAAACATCTAATCATAGAGTTACCACCTGGTAAAGCTCGGGTTTATCCACAAACTCTACCGGATTATTATGAAAAAGGGGTAACCCAAAGGACGAGTTGGGACGCATTTAGAAAATTGTTAGCGTCAAAGGATATTCCGGTGCTTGATTTTTCAGAATTAATAGTAGAGACACACCCTCATCCTGTTTATCCGCAATTAGGGTTGCACTGGAATTATTATGGTTCTGCGATTGCGGCGCAAAGGCGGATGTCATTGATGGAAAAATTGGCAAAAGATACATTTACACAAATCATTATTGATACGGTTATTTACGATGCTGAATTGGAAAGTGAGGATCGCGAGTTGTTAAATGGGGCTAATTTGCTTTCATTTGAACCCATTCAACAGATGCCGTATCCAGTAATCCGTTACGAAGTGCCAGAAGGTGGACGCAAACCAAATGTTTTGGTTGTTGGGGATAGTTTTTATAAGATTCAGTATAAACAAGGTTTACAGCAGGGAGCATTTTCTGAAAAGTCTTCTTTCTGGTATTATAATAATAGCATTTTACCGCAAGGTGGCAACGCCCATCAACAAGATTTAGCAAAGGTGATCGGACAATCAGATTTCATCATATTTTCACAAGCGGAAATTAATATTCATAAAACAGGTTTCGGTATTATTGAACCTTTATTGCAAGCATTGGAGACTCAATAAAGACAAAGAGAAGTTGTTTTTTGACAATTTATGTTTGAAAAATGCTTGATGTTTTATAAATTGCAACAAATAATTTTAGCACGGGGAGCACT
Source organism: Saprospiraceae bacterium (assembly GCA_022763215.1). GTDB lineage: Bacteria > Bacteroidota > Bacteroidia > Chitinophagales > Saprospiraceae > JALEHC01. The sequence continues at coordinate 5,698 of JALEHC010000033.1, read as the reverse complement.
TGAGTTCAGCTCCAATTTTTCGCTTCATGCTATCTTCGAATCTAGCTATCGGTTCTTGGAATAAATTATTTTCAGACCTTTTAGAACAGCAATATGGATATATCGAATGCGCGGGCAGCGCTGAAGAAGTATTTTGGTTATGATCGATTTCGCCCGATGCAGACGGAGATCATTCAGGCCCTCTATGATCAAAAAGATGCACTGGTATTGATGCCCACCGGAGGTGGGAAATCTATTTGTTACCAGATTCCAGCAGTTACTATGCCTGGTGTTTGTGTCGTCGTTTCACCTTTGATTTCACTGATGAAAGACCAGGTAGAAGGGCTTCGGTCCAATGGTATCCGGGCTTCATTCCTCAATAGTAGCCTTGGTGCTGCTGAACAAAGGGAAGTGGAAGATGAGTTTTTTAATGGACTGGTCGATTTGCTATATGTATCTCCGGAAAAATTGGTTTCTCAAAGTTTTCAACCTCTTCTCAAACGAACTAAGATCAATCTGTTTGCTATAGATGAAGCACATTGTATTTCTTCTTGGGGGCATGATTTCCGACCGGAATATAGCAAAATGAAGTTTCTGAAGCGTGAGTTTAAGGATGTTCCGGTAGTAGCACTTACGGCAACAGCCGATAAAATTACACGCCGAGATATTGTCAAACAGTTGGAACTGGATGAACCGGAAGTATTCGTCGCTTCTTTTGATCGCCCCAACCTTAGTTTGGAAGTTAGGCCTGGCCAAAAGCGGCTTGAACAGATTGTACAGTTTATCAAACAACGTCCCAAGCAGTCGGGGATCATCTATTGTTTAAGTCGAAGATCAACAGAAGAACTAGCCAGTAAATTGACAAGCAGAGGTATTCCGGCAGAGCATTATCATGCAGGTATGCCAGATGCAGAACGGGCCCAGGTACAAGAAGATTTTATTAATGACAATGCACCTATCATCTGCGCTACGGTTGCATTTGGTATGGGGATTGATAAATCAAATGTACGCTGGATTATTCATTATAACCTGCCTAAAAATATCGAAAGTTATTATCAAGAAATTGGTCGTGCTGGCCGAGATGGCGTGAAAGCAGATACCTTATTGTTTTACAGCTATGGTGATATTCTGATTTATCAGGATTTTCTGACCAAAAAAGAAAGTGATCAGACGGAAGTTAAGCTAGCCAAACTCGACCGAATGCGACAATATGCAGAATCGCTAGTCTGTAGACGAAGGATTTTGCTGAACTATTTTAGTGAAAACTTACAGGAAAACTGTGGTAACTGTGATATCTGTAAAAATCCGCCAAAGTCTTTTGATGGAACTGTTATTGCGCAGAAAGCACTTTCTGCTGTGTATCGCTTGCGGCAATCGGTAGGTATGAATTTGCTGATTGATGTTTTGCGTGGTTCGGGAAAAAGAGAAATTTATGATCGGGGTTTTCAACATATCAAAACTTATGGCGCCGGACGTGATATTCCATTTAGCGAATGGCAAAACTATATGTTGCAGTTGCTCAATATGGGCTATATCGAAATAGCACACGATCAAAAAAATCAAGTCAAATTAACACCTGCCAGCGAACGCGTACTTTTCGAAAATGAAAAAGTAGAACTCGTGAAAATTGCCACGGTCAAAGAACGTCTGGAAACCGAAAAGAAACGAGCAAAAGCGAAGCCGAAACGCCAGCGAGTACGTGATGAATTGTTTGAAACGCTACGTCAATTAAGAAAACGATTGGCTCAAGAAAGAGGCATTCCGCCTTATCGAGTGTTTTCTGATGCTACACTCGAAGAAATGGCTGCCAACAAACCTGTTACGGATGAACAAATGAGCCAAATATCAGGGGTGGGGGATCGCAAACTCCATCTATTTGGGGACTATTTCATGGATAGTATTCGCGAATTCGTAAAAGGTAAGGGCATTTCTTATAAAGGTTCTACTTATGATGAAACCCATGATTTGATCAAAGAAGGGTTCACCATAGCTGATATAGCCCAAAAACGAAATTTGAATGAAACAACCATTTTTTCGCATTTAGCGGTATTGTACGAAAGAGGGGAGGAGGTTGATATATCAACTTATGTCTCGCCGGATGAAGTATCTCAGGTCTTAAATGCACTGAAATATCTGGAAGAACCATTCAAACTAAAATCCATCCATGAGTATTTTGATGGTCAAATTAGTTACAATAAAATTCGATTAGCATTAGCGCATTACAATAAAGCGAAGCAGGATATGGAAGCAGGTTAGTGGACTACAAATCCATACCATCGTAAAAACCCATGTCCCTTTTACGGAGAATCTTGGTCCAGAATACAATTTGACCAGTATGGTAAGAAAAGTGTTCAACTACATGAATAAGAATACCGATTCCAGTGAGTTTGAATCCTTGAACTTCGCGTAATTCGAGCAAGCTCTCATCGGTTTGTTGGAGGATAATGTCAGATGCTTCTTCGGTTACCCTATTTAATTTTTTGAGTAATTCCATTTTAGAAAAGCCATCTTCCATTTCAAACTCGGCATCTCTTTGACGATTATCGTCTTTTTCACCCAAGCCAGCGATAATGTATTGGGTGACATTTCCGCAAAGGTGGACAATCTGGTTGCCTAGGCTATTGGAAACTTCGTTTGGCCTTTGCCAAATTTCATCATCACGAAATTCGAGTAGGCACTTTTCAATTTTGAGAATATTTTCGCGCAAGCGAAAAATGGATTGCTCTATAAGTTCAGTGGTGGCGTTCATGTTGCTTTAAATTCAGGATTGTAAATTAAACCAATAATATTACCCCATGGGTCTTTCACGGTGGCTACCTCTATAGTACCGCCAACATTGGTCGGAGGTTCGTGTGGTGAGGCACCTACTTTTAATAAGCGGTCGTATTCTTCCTGAATTTTTTCAACCCCCCAATATGCAATAACCGTTTCCGCTTTAGGTGAAACCGGAAATTCCTCAGGCTGTAGGCCTAATTCATACCCCTGAATATTAAAGCCGACATAATAGTCTTCTTCAAAATAAGGGAATTGGCGAAAAGCTTTGGAATACCAGTCTTTCGCCAATTCCATATTACCAACTTTGTAAATAGTGGTTCGTAATCCTTGCATATTAATCCATTTTAGCAATCGACTTCACTGCTCTAATTTTATCCGGATAGTCAGTAATGATTCCATCAACGCCCATTTTTACAAGATCCTTCATGTCGTACTCACTATTTACCGTCCAAGGAATAACTTGCATGTTCATTCTGTGGGCTTGTTCTACCGCTGGTTTATTGATGCTTTTGTGATAGGGACTATAAATTTCTGGTGTGAAGCCCAATTTGCGAATATTTGCCATAATATCCGTACCTGTTTCCACCAAGTATGCAGTAGGAATTTGAGGTTTTATTTTTTTGACAGCATTTAGTGTCAAAGGGTCAAAAGACTGAATAATCGTGCGCTCAGCAATACCTAGTGTATCTACTTGTTCGAGCACTAAGCGTGCAAATGGATGACTAGGAGGCGTGAATTTGGAATACCAATCGGGCTTGGTTTTGAGCTCAATATTGTAGTTTGGCAATGCACGTCCATTTGCTTGACAATACCGCTCTACGGCATAAACGACATCATTGAGCAACGGCTTATAAGCTTTGATTTTTTCCTGAGCCGGAAATTTTTCATTGCCGCGACTACCACAATCAAATCGTTTGATCTGACTGTAGTTCATTTCAAAAATGTTGAATTTTTTTTCTTCTGACTCTGTAACTGGCTGTCCATTTGGCTTACTGCAAATGGTGTGCGACATCCAAGGCTCGTGCGAAACGACGACCATACTATCTTTAGAAATGACCACATCCAATTCGAGGGTGGTGATATCCGGAAACTCAAGGGCTTTGATAAAAGCCGAAATGGTATTTTCTGGAACCAGACCACGGGCACCTCGATGACCCTGCCAATCAAATGCCTTTTTCTCTGGAGTTGTTGGGCTTGCCACTTCTTTAGGTTTAGTTGTACTTTCCGGTTCTTTTACTTGAGCCGTTTTTTCTGTATTTGGCTGACAAGCAAATAAGCTGAAAGCTAATAATATAGAAAGGAGTAATTGATAATTCATGCTGCTAATTTTATTAGACCGCTAATTTAGGATTTAGGAATTAACTATTTAGTGTTTCTGAAGATTTGTTGAAATACGAATTTGCAAAAATCTTATGGATAGACTAAAATCTGTCTGAACATTTTAATGACTAAAGGTTTACGACATAAAAGCTGAATCGAATCCTTTATCTTTGCATTATGCAAAAACAGATAATCGCAATTTTGCTGAGCCTTTGCTACTTTAGTACCTTATCTGCTCAAACCGACACCAGCCAAGTCAAACGTTTCGATGTGTTTGGCCTGCCAATCGTGTTTCTAACGCCCGAAACGAGCTGGGGCTTTGGTGGTGCAGGTATCTTGACTTTCCGATTTAAAGGCGAGGCCATGGACTCACGTCCTTCTCAAATACAACTTGGAGGAGCCTATACATTGGAAGATCAGATTTTAGCTTACCTTCCTTTTCAATTATTTATAAATGATCGTACCTTCAATATTAGTGGTGAATTGGGGTATTACCGATACAATTATTTCTTTTTTGGTATTGGAAATGAATTTGAAGATTATGAAGGCGAACTATTTGGTGTTACCTATCCACGCTTACGCCTAAATGCCTTATACCAAGTGCGTCCCTCCACTTACGTGGGAATTCGATACTGGATGGATGACTACGATATTACTGAAACAGAAGAAGGTGGGCTATTGCGTTCGGAAGATATTACAGGACAGCAAGGCGGACTGATCTCTGCACTCGGTTTGGTGGCCCAATACGACAATCGCGATCAGATTTTTTATCCTACCAAAGGTTGGCTCGCAGAGCTCGCCTTCCTGAACAATGGTGCCTACCTTGGTAGTCCGTTTGAATTTGTAAAGTACACATTGGACGTAAGTCATTACCGCAGTTTTGATAATCTGGTTTTGGCGCTTAACGCGTATATTGAATGGAATGAAGGAGACATTCCCTTCAATCAGTTGGGCCTAATTGGAGGAACAAAAAGAATGAGAGGGTACTACGAAGGCCGTTACCGCGACGAAAAACTTGGGTTGTTACAAACGGAATTGCGCTTCCCTTTGTTTTGGCGCTTTGGCGGGGTTGTTTTTGGTGGCCTCGGTTGGGTGGCTGACTCTTTTTCCGCATTTGAATCGAATAACACTAGATATACCTTGGGGGCAGGCTTGAGAATTTTGCTCCAAAAACGCGATCATGTAAATGTACGGATCGACTATGGCCTTGGTAAAAATACCAGTGGCGTTTACATCACCGTTGGTGAAGCATTTTGATGAAACAAAGTATGTATCGAATGAAGGTAAGTATTATTATCCCGGTTTTGAATGAAGCAGAAAACATTACGCGCCTGGTCAATCGCCTTACAAATTGTGGCGAACAATATGTAAAGGATTTGTTAGTGGTCGATGGTGGTAGTGAAGATGATACGGTGGCATTGGCCGAAAAAGCGGGCGCAAAGGTATTGGTATCACCTCGAAAAGGCAGAGCAGCCCAGATGAACTACGGCGCCGCTCATAGCCAGGGAGATATTCTTTATTTTGTACACGGCGACACCTTGCCTCCTGAATGTTATATGGACGAAATTATAAAAGCCGTGGAGGAAAATTATCCAATTGGCTGCTTCCGGTTTAAGTTTGATTC
>JALEHC010000264.1 GCA_022763215.1 Saprospiraceae bacterium | reverse complement strand
TTCTTGGGCCACTAATTGTTGTCTTGCCGGGTATCATTGCCTTTCATATGTTCCAGAACGGACTGGAAAAGGCAGACCAAGCTTATCCAATGCTTGTAAATGAAGTATTGCCAGCTTCCCTGCTCGGTTTCTTTGTTGCCGTGATGTTTGGTGCTATTCTTAGTTCTTTTAATAGTGTACTGAATAGTGCTGTTACACTTTTTGGTATCGATATTTACAAGCAGTACATCAATAAAGAAGCAGACGAAAAACTTACTGTTCGACAAGGTAAGCGCTTCGGTATCGGCTTGGCATTGATATCCATGCTGATTGCTCCTTTTCTATTTTATGCATCGGAAGGCCTGTTTGGGTACTTGCAAGAGGTAAATGGCTGTTATAGTATTCCAATTCTGACCATTATTGTAGTGGGCTATACGACCAAGCGAGTTCCGGCTCTGGCGGCCAAAATCGGTCTATTTTCTGGGGTAGTCTTGTATTCCCTCAGTCAATTTGTGCTTAAACCGTTTGTGTTTGGTGATGAAAACTACCCACACTTCTTACACGTCATGGCAATACTATTCGTATTTAACGTAATCATCATGTTGATCATTGGTCGCGTTCAACCACGTGAATCGGATTATGTATTACCCTACACACGTCAAGTGGAAATCACCCCATACAAATATGTCAATCAAATTGGAATCGGTATCGTAGTAGTTGTAATTGCGATTTACGCTTATTTTTCATAATATTTAGCATTCGCATTACAACTCAGTTAAGGGAAGTCGTAAGCTAAAAGGGCTGCGGCTTCCCTTAAAAATATTATCCAGATGGCGCAAAAAGCCCCATTCAAACGAAACAGGCTTAAAGAACAAATTCACGAAATCATCTTCGAAGCCGATACGACCCTCGGCAAAATATTTGATGTCGCATTGCTGATTATTATTTCAGCGAGTGTACTGGTCGTCATGCTCGAAAGTGTCAGTTATATTCAGCGTGATTATGAAGATTTATTTTTTGTACTCGAGTGGATTTTCACCATTTTCTTTACCATTGAATACTTATTGCGTCTTTATTGTGTCTACAAACCCATGAAATACGCCACCAGCTTTTATGGCGTTGTCGATTTATTGGCCATCCTTCCTACTTATCTTTCGCTCCTCCTTCCGGGAAATACGCACTACCTCATCGTCATCCGTGCATTCCGACTTATCCGGATTTTCCGAATTTTTAAGTTGGGTCATTTTATGAAGGAAGGAAATATAATTATTAAGGCGCTGAAGGCTAGTCGTGCTAAAATCACAGTTTTCCTCACTTTTGTCATGCTACTCGTTATCATTATTGGCTCTGTCATGTATCTGGTAGAAGGAGGCAGTAACGAAGCATTTTCCAGCATCCCAAGAAGTATTTACTGGGCTATTGTTACTCTTACAACGGTCGGTTATGGTGACATTACTCCTCAGACTGAGTTGGGGCAATTGCTATCAGCCGTTGTTATGATACTTGGTTATGCAATTATTGCAGTCCCAACAGGCATTGTTTCCGCAGAAATGATTAGTGCTGATGATGACCATCCCAGTAATACCCAGGCTTGCCGCTTCTGCGGCCGCGAAGGTCATGCTGATGATGCCGTTTACTGTAAATATTGTGGAAATATTCTCAATGAACCTTGATCTACTCTTTTTCTAAGACGGTTATCACATATTCCAGACTATGTCGATGAAACTTTACGGAACAATCCGGAAATTGAATCCGAATGTCTGCATTGTATTTTTTATCCCGACCAGATTCATCAAATTGTATATCCGGATATTTGGCCATAAACGTATCAAAGTCTTCCTTCAATACAAACTCGACATGCTCATATCCTTCTTTATAAGGCTTGGAAGGTTTTGGCGCAGGCAATTCAAATACCTCTATTTGCCGATTTTTATAAATAATGGGCTTTTGTAACTTGAACGTACAGATGGGACGCCCCTTAATCATGCTTTCTGCTAACAAATCAGCTTCTTGCTCCAAAGCTCCCTTTAGCTCATCATATCGCTCCTGACTAGCCACCCGATAACAAATATGATCCATCTCTAAATGATCGACCTGTATACTATTTGCCGAAAGGCGAGCAAAAAGACGATCCAGAAAGGGCTTAGAGTCTTCAATGTCTACACGCATTTTTTCCATTTTTAAGCACCGGGTACTCTGAAAGTTGCAAACAAGCGCTTGACACTATACCGGCCACTACCATTTACCCATACCATCAACAAGCCACCCGTAATAGCCAAGTTTTTCATAAAATGAATAGCTTCCATCCGTCGAATTTCTTGTGGATCGTTCCAGAACGAATGCACGATAAAAGTGACCGGAATCCAGTAGAGCAAGACCAGAAAAGATCCCAGGCTGGAACGGTAACCGATCAAGATGAGGGTACCGCCTAATATAAGGCCAAAGATGGCACCAGATAACAACAAATCTTGTCGCCAGGTCAGACCATATTCGGTCATCATAGCTTTTGTTGATTTGAAGTAGGTGATAGAGTCGTATGCTTCATACAAAAAAATGAAAGCCAATAAAATTCTGGCAATCAAATCAACGATATCTTTCATTGTCAGTTGTTTAAACTCGGTAATAGCGTGCTACTGCTCGGGCTACATTTTGCCCGTCCATAGCTGCTGAAATAATACCTCCGGCATAACCAGCACCTTCTCCACATGGAAAAAGGCCTTCCACCGTATCATGCATATAGGTTTGCCGATTTCTCGGAATGCGAATCGGTGAACTCGTGCGACTTTCTGTTCCGATTACATTGGCTTCTGCCGTATAATATCCCTTCATTTTTTGACCAAATACCTGAACAGCTTTCTGCAAACGGCCATAAATACGCCTTGGCAGCAATTCTTGTAAAGGCCCCGGGATGAGTCCCGGAATATAAGAAGTTTTTGGCAGGCTTTGCGAAACTTTGCCTGCTACAAAATCCGTCAATCTCTGAGCTGGTGCTTTCTGGCTACCATCGCCAAACTGAAACATTCGCTGTTCTACTTCCTGCTGAAAAGCCAGCCCCGCAAAAACGCCGTGTTTGGCGTAAGCCGCTAAATCCTCTACTTCTACGGCCACGACCGTCCCGGAATTGGCGAAAGCCGAATCACGACGCGACATCGACATCCCATTTACCACTATCTCGCCCGGAGCAGTTGCCGCCGGCACCACCAAGCCCCCAGGGCACATACAAAACGAAAAGACCCCGCGCTGATCAACCTGGCATGTCAGTTTGTAGCTAGAGGCGGGCAAATGTTCTTCTCTTGGCTTTTGATTATACTGAATTTGATCGATCAAAGCTTGTGGGTGCTCAATACGAACGCCCAGCGCAAACGGTTTAGCTTCGATTGGAACTTCGTGACGATGAAGCAGATGGAAGATATCGCGGGCGGAGTGCCCAGTGGCCAATATGATCGCTTTCGCGAAATATTCTTCTTGGTCGTTGACTACTACGCCGGTCATTTGACCGTCTTCCATGATAAAATCAGTAACCAGATGTTCGAAATGGATTTCTCCACCATAATGGATAATCGTTTCTCGAATATTGGCTACAATTTTGGGTAATTTATTAGAACCGATATGCGGATGTGCATCAATGAGAATATCGGAAGTAGCGTCGTGTTCTACCAATAATTTGAGTGCCTTGTAAATATTACCTCGTTTGTGCGAACGAGTATACAACTTACCATCCGAGTAAGTTCCGGCACCACCTTCCCCAAAACAATAATTGGAATGTGGATCGACCTGGCCAAACTGTTGGATCGCTCTCAGGTCGCGACGACGTGCACGTACATCTTTTCCACGATCAAAAATGACGGGTTTGAGGCCTTGTTCGATCAATTCGAGTGCAGCGAAATATCCGGCAGGACCTGCACCAACGATGATGACCGGGTCCGCTTGTTCAACATTTTTAAACTGCTCTAATATAGCCGCTTCGCCGGAATAGTTTTCGCCAGCATATACAGCACAACGCAATTGGACAAGTGGACGGCGGCCACGTGCATCAATAGAACGTCGGAGCAGGCGTACTTCGGTCACCTTTTTGGGTGCTAAGCCCGATTTGCTAATGGCTTTTTGGCGTATCAGCTCTTCATTGGCTGCCTGTTCTGGCAGCAGTTTCAATTCCACTTCCTTAAGCATTCACTAATTATCTTTTAGCGTTTTTTCTTCAATCAAGCCTTTTCCTTGAGATGGTTTATCTTCCTCTGTCTTTTCGTTTTCTTCCTCTTTGGGTAAAACCCAGAGGTTAGGTTCGATCATTTCGTATTCTTTTGGAACGAATACGCGAATATAGACTTCTTCCTCCATGATACGGCCATCGACGGTATGCATTGCTTTTCGCTCTCTGATCTTAGAAACCATAGAGAATGTATCTTGGTTAATTTTCACATCGACATTATATCGGCCAGCTTCTTCTACGAGAAATTTCATAACCCCTTTTGATGCGTTAAGGACAGAGATTTTGGTTTCGGACATAGCGACATTACCGGCCCAAGGCTCTACTTTCAGACTATCAACGACATCAAAGTAGAGGACCTTGACGCTATCGAGTTCGAAAGTCTGGTGAAAGACCCTTCGATTTTGCGCAAGCATAAGCCCTGGTAGGAGCAGGAAAAGGCCAAAAAGTAAATGCAAAGAGATATAATTTTTCATTAACTGAAGGTTTGTATTCAAAGCAAAGCCTTGTTAGCTAAAAGGATACCAAAATTGGGTGTTTTTTAAATGGCTGGTAAAGTTCACAAAAAAAGTGAGTAAAAAAAAGAGGTATAAAGTGCTAAACTTTATACCCCTTAAAAACGCATGTTGGTGCGTAAATGTTTCTCAAAAACTATTTGATTCTATTGCTGCCCCTTCTGCGAAGGCAGAAAGGCATGCGATTGCTTAAAAGATGCTGAAGTTATAAGGCATCATCTGTTTGAGTATCAGTCGAAGCCTCATTAGACAATCGTACTGAAATATTTTCAGGTGCGTAAATAATAAATGAAACATTTTCCTGTATGAGGGTTTCCCCTAGTTTCACTTGTCTTTTAAACCGTGGTGCTGAAACGACTAGTCCTTCCTCTTCCTGAGAAGACTGCAAATTATATCGGCCAGACTGCACTAGTGATTTGAGGAGTGCGTTGGAGCCATTCTCCAAAGAGATGGTCATTTGCATACGCATCGTTGAGTTTTTCCAAGTGCGTATTTCAACAGGAGCCTCCACATCCAGCTTTACCACATGATTACCGTGTAGGTTAAACGATTTTACAAGTGTTTTTTCCGCCTGTTGACCAAAGCTTATGGTTGTTACAAACAGGAGGAGGGTTGCCAAAACAGAATATTTTAAATTTTTCATAAGCTACCTCCTTTTATTTTGATTTTTAATAAATTACTAAAATAATATATCAAAGTCAAGCAATAATGATCAGTCAAGAGCCCTGATCAGAGGGTCGCTTTGTTGTATTACTTACACCTGTACGGGTTGCTGAATAGCTTTTCGTATATGTAATAAACGCTCCAATATGCCTTCCAGTTTGTCAAGAGGAAGCATATTAGCAGCATCTGATTTTGCTTTAGCAGGTTCTGGATGAGTTTCCATAAAGAGCCCATCTGCTCCTACTGCAATCCCAGCTCTGGCAACCGTTTCAATCAATGCAGGTCGACCACCGGTCACACCTGATGTTTGATTAGGTTGCTGCAAAGAGTGCGTACAATCGAGAATAACGGGTACTTGATTTTGTTGTTGCATAACCGGAATACCTCTGTAATCAATGACTAAATCCTGATAACCAAAGGTGGTACCTCGTTCGATTAAAGCTACATTTTCGTTGCCGGAATCTTTTATTTTATTAACGGCATAACGCATAGCTTCAGCACTCATAAACTGACCTTTCTTAATGCTGACTGCTTTACCGGTTTCAGCTGCCGCGACCAATAGGTTGGTCTGACGGCAGAGAAAAGCCGGAATTTGTAATAAGTCAACGGATTCAGCTGCCATTGCAGCTTCCGGATCGCTATGTATATCTGTCGTTGTAGGAAGTTGATAATGCTCCCCTACTTTTTTCAAAATTCGCAAAGCCTCTTCATCGCCTATTCCGGTGAAGGAATCAATTCTGGAGCGATTTGCTTTTCGGTAGGAGCCCTTAAAAATGTAAGGAATCTCCAGTTTGTTGCAGATCTCTGAAACACGTCCTGCGATTTCCATGGCAATGTCTTCGCCTTCAATAGCACAGGGACCTGCGATAAGGAAAAAGTTATTACTATTTAAATGTTTGATTTTTGGAATATTGGCTAACATGTTGTGATATTTAGTTGCGTCCAATTTACAACTTAATATTTACACCCACATTAAGCAAAGAGATTCCATAACCAACTTCTGCAAATACACCTGCATTCTTTCTGAAGTAATAACTAGCACCGAGAAATCCACTAAAAGTAGTAGTGTTTTCAGCTGGGCGACTAAAGCTTGGCTGTACTTCATCGATCACTTGATCTTCAGAATAATTCGTAGTTGATTCTACCATAGGAATGTTGTATCCCAGCAAGAATCCACCATAAATATCCCAGTTATCGAAGAAGGTAGTATGGATAGCAGGTTGAATACCTACAATAATTGATTCATTAGCGTAGGTAGAAGTACTTTCGTTTGGATTAAGGATTTCACCAGAATTGTAGGAAGAGTATCCACCAAAAGCAGATACACTAAACATGGGACTAATGCGGTACCCAAGTCGAAGGCTTAGTGGTGGTACAACGGTTTCTGCATCGTCCAAGAAGTAAGTAGGGACAACACCAATACCTGCGGAGATCATGATATCACCGCCTTTAAATTCTGCATCCTGAGCATTTAGATTGAATAAGCAAGCTGCTGTTAAGCATAAAATTAGCGCAACTCTAGTCATGGCTATTTCGTTTTTTGATGGTTTCATAAGTTTGGATAATAATCCGAGTGAGTCGGAAGCGTTCCAAACGTAGCACAAATGTATGCCGTACTATGCTGCTTATCAAGCAATCTTTCAGAATATTATTTTGAATAAACAAATCGTAAAAACGAAAACAGAATTTACATTTGTATTCAGCGGATTTACAATCCTAATATTCTGGCCCGGGATGTCAATTGGAAGGAATTTCTGCGCATGTGCAGAAATATAAAATGTCAAGAGAATGTCATAAAACAAGAACAATCTCTTTGCATTACACTTTTATAACGCAGTTTTGATTTGAAGTAACACTATTTGCAAAAAAAATATGTGTTTTTATCAAAATTCGCTTATGTAACGGCTCGCATATTTCAATTATTTTGTTGTGTAGTTATTTTATCCACTTTTTTAGTGGCTTTATCTAAGCATACAGCTTTCGCAAAACAAAATGATGTCTGAGGCTTTATTATAAAAACTGTATCCATGAGACTGATTACCACTATCCTTATATTATTGGCCATTGATGTATATGCCTTTCAGGCGGTTCGTCTTGTTTCACAAGACTGGACCAATAGCTCCCGATATATTCTTTTTGGCTTTTATTGGTCGATTACAGCTTTTATGTTGTTCTTTTTTATTTCATCATTTACGGGTTTCATGGATAGCTGGAGCAAAAATGCAGTGACCTATTCTAGGGCATTTGTATTTATTGCGTATGCTTCCAAGCTTTTAATTCTTCCTTTTTTATTGATTGATGATTTGAGAAGAGTCGGTAGTTGGGTGTATAGTCAAATTCGTCCAGAAGCTACTTTTCAGCCAGGGCGGATGAAATTTCTTTCACAAGTTGGCCTTGCTTTGGGAAGCATTCCTTTTGTAAGCCTATTATATGGTATCATCCGCAATCCATATCGTTATCAGGTATTTCGTGCGGAAGCTAAGTTCAAGAATTTGCCTGATGAACTGGATGGGCTAAAGATTGTACAAATTTCGGACATCCACTCTGGCAGTTTCACCTTCAAAGATCCGGTCAAAAATGCAATTGAACTCATCAATGCCCAAAATGCAGATTTGGTATTCTTTACGGGTGATCTTGTAAATAACAAGGCAGATGAAATGGATAATTTCACGGATGTCTTTGATAAAATCACGGCAAAGTATGGGGTTTTCTCAGTTCTCGGTAATCATGACTACGGAGAATATGTACGCTGGAAGAGTGAAGAAGAACGCCAAGCCAATATGCAAAAAATGGAAAACACCCATGCTCAGATGGGCTGGCAATTGCTTCGCAATCAAAATCAATTACTGAATATCAATGGACAAGAAGTCGCTGTTATTGGTGTAGAAAACTATTCCGCACATCCGCGCTTTCCAAAATATGGCGATTTGCCTAAATCATACACCGGTACAGAGTCTGCCAAATTACGTTTGCTATTGTCTCATGATCCTAGTCATTGGAAAGATCAGGTTACCAAGGAGTTTCAAGATGTACATTTAACCTTTTCGGGGCATACCCACGGTATGCAATTTGGCGTAGAAATCCCTGGTTGGTTTAAATGGAGCCCAATTAAATATATGTATAAAGAATGGGCTGGACTATACAAAAATCCAGAAGCGGAGCAATACCTGTACGTCAATCGTGGACTTGGATTTTTGGGCTACCCTGGCCGAGTAGGAATCCTGCCAGAAATCACCGTAATGGAAGTAAAAAAAGCTTAGACAAACCAATCAAAAACCAGACATCCTACTAAGCCGACAATGGATACAATCGTTTCCATAAAGGTCCAAGTACGGAAAGTCTGACCGATGGTCAGATTAAAATATTCTTTGAATAGCCAAAAGCCCGTATCATTAACTTGTGAGAAAGTGAGGCTTCCCGCACCTGTCGCCAATACCAATAGCTCTGCATTGACATCTGTACTTCCAATCAAAGGGGCTGCAATCCCCGCCGCAGTAAGTGCTGCGACCGTAGCACTTCCCAGAGCAATTCGAAGCGCAGCCGCAATGAGCCAAGCAAGTACTAAAGGAGACATTTGAGTTCCTTCGAAAGTAGTGACAATATATTCACTAATGCCACTGTCTACCAAAACCTGCTTAAACGCTCCTCCCCCAGCGATGATCAATAGGATCATTGCGGTAGATTTCACGGAAGTGAGCATGGTATCATTAATAGATTTCATTTTTTGGCCTTGAGCCAAACCCAGTGTATAAATAGCAATTAAAACAGCAATGAGCATAGCGATTACCGGATTGCCCAGAAAACTACACCAATTGTAAATAATAGTGTCCTCTTCAAATTGAAGTTTACCAATTGCCCCCAAACCCATAAAAAAGACAGGTGTTAGCGCTGTAAGCACAGCGGTATCAAAGCCCGGTAATTCATTTGGCGGAAGCCGCTTAGCCTCAAATAGGTGTTCAGGTGGAGTAGATTTGAAATTCCGGAGCGTTTTGGCAAAAACCGGCCCGGCCAAAATAATGGTCGGCACCGCCAGAACCAATCCATACAAAAGGACCTTCCCAATATCAGCATCATAAACGACCGCAATAGCAGTTGGTGCCGGATGTGGTGGTAGAAAACCATGTGTAACAGACAAGGCCGCCACCATAGGAATTCCGACATAAACCAAGGGCAAACCACTGGAAGCCGCAATTGTAAAAATAATCGGAATCAACATCACGAACCCCACGGTATAGAACATAGGAATACCAACAATAAAACCGGTGAGAATCAAAGCCCAAGGCAGGTATTTTTCTCCAAATCGGCTACTAATTCGTTCTGTAATTACTTGAGCAGCACCGCTTTCCGCAATTAGCCCCCCCAACATCGCCCCAAGACCAAGAATCAGTGCCAAGGTACTCAGCGTACTTCCTACACCTTTTGTGATGGAAGCAATAACCTCATTGACAGGTGCGCCCTGCGCCACACCAACACCGAGTGCCACTATGATGAGTGCAATGAATGCATTGAGTCGAAATGCGATAATCAGTAATAGGAGCAGACATACGCCAGCAGCAATGATAAGTAAGGGCATCGGGTTGGAGGTTTAGGTTGATAAGTCGGAGAAGCCCCCGAAGATGGGAGCTTCTTATCGTTTAGATTTGGGTATTCAGCCTTGCGAAAAACTATTTTTGTTTTACTGCTTCGTACATATTTTCAGCTTCTTCCAAAGTGAAAGTACCAACTAAGCCTGTACGGAATACAAATTCCATATCGCCTTGTACATAAACATAACAAAAACCGTGGCTGGTCGTAGTGGAGTCAATCTTGTTTTCGTAGATAAAACCTGCTTCTTCCTCTTTGATAATTTTTGAGAAAAACGGATTAGATTTGATATCAGCCAATTGATCTGATTTCAGTTTAGCGATATCATTTGTTGCTGCTTGAGAAGCATAAATTTGAACATAGTAATCCTCTCCTTTTTTGACAGTAACATCTTTCATGATGCCGCCCATGTCCATCTTCTTCACATTTGCGCTATCAGGAGCCATGATGGTAACGGGAACATCGTAAGAAGTCAAATCTAGAGGGGAAAGATTGCTTTTTTCTTCAGAACCGCATGCATAAATAAGGAGCGTCATTGCGAAAAAGCCGATCAGTTTTTTCATTGTTTCTATTTTGGATGAGTTGGCGGATGAATACGAGCCAATCAAATCTATTTGAGTGAATAAAATTGGTTTCATTTATAAATATGGCAAGCCATACTTACTTCTGAAAGGGTAAAAATAATGGTTTTATGTACAAAACAATTATTTTTGCGGCACTTAAGTAATTTGGCAGGAAGAAGCAAGCCAGAAAATTTGCCTCGTCTTTCACCAAGAATAAAAAGAAACGTGCTACCATAAGAATTAATTACCGGTATGTTAGGCGAAGTAATTAAGAACTACTAAATTTCACGATAAGTCATTGGACGTCTTGGCGGATTTATGAAAAAGTGCAGCCTCCATTTATACGCCAATTGCAGCTAAAGAATCAGAAAATTGCAGGATACAGACAGAATATTTATTTAATAACAGCTGTATAACTTTGAGGGCATAATATATGATTGAAAGTCTTCAAATTCAGAACTATGCATTGATAGAAACCCTGGAAATCAATTTTTCCAAAGGGCTGACTATCATCACCGGTGAAACAGGTGCCGGTAAATCCATTCTGCTGGGTGCGCTCGGCCTGATCATGGGTAACCGTGCAGATACAAAGGTGCTGTATCACGAAGATCAAAAATGCTTTGTCGAAGCAGTTTTTGATATTTCCAAATACGACCTCAAGCGTTTTTTCAAGGAAAATGATCTCGACTATGAAGACGAGCTTGTTATTCGTAGAGAGATTACGCCTTCCGGCAAAACCCGTGCGTTTGTCAACGACTCTCCGGTCAATCTCAAAATCCTGCAACGCTTGTCTTCTTCGCTGATCGATTTGCATCAGCAGTTTGATACGCTCGACATTCACAATGTTTCTTTCCAATTGCGGCTATTGGATGCCCTTGCGGGAAATAAAAAGGTACTGGAAGAATACCAAAAAGCCTTTGAAACATACCAGCGAAATCGTCGACAACTCAATAAACTCCTCAGCCAGACGGAGCAAAACGCCAAAGAACGCGACTTCCTCCAGTTTCAACTAGAAGAGTTTGATAAAGCAGAACTTATTGCCGGCGAACAGGAAAAACTGGAACGAGAACTGCAACGACTGACCAATGCGGAAGATATCAAACGCCAAACCTTGGCAGCATTCCAGTATCTGTCTGAATCAGAGCAATCGGTTATCAGTCAACTCGAAGAGTTGGGCGTTCAAATCAACCAGATCAGTAAATTCGACAAAAATCTGGATCAGCTTAATGATCGCTTCAACGGCATTATTGCAGAATTACAGGATTTGTCTCAGGAGTTTGAGACCATAGCCGAAGAAACAGAATACGATGAAGAACGAATCGTAGAAGTGCAGGAAAGGCTGGACCTTATTTATCGCCTTCAGGCAAAACATTCGGTGCAAACCGTAAACGAGCTATTAGCGATTCAGGAAGATATTTCCAATAGGTTAACTTCCATCAACGATGATAATGAACGCATCGAACAACTAGAAACCGAGATTGCTGATCAGGAAGATAAATTGAGAACCAAGGCTGCTTGGTTGCGCGAAAAGCGCCAACTGGTAGTTCCTGATTTTCAGAAAAAAGTAGAAAAACGCTTGGCGAAGCTGGCCATGGAACATGCCCAGCTAAAAATTCAGTTTAATGAATTGGAAGAGCTATCACCTACTGGATTGGATGAAATCCACTTTCTGTTTTCTGCCAATAAAGGTGGTCGATTACAATTGATTAAAGATGTTGCTTCTGGTGGTGAATTGTCTCGTCTGACACTGGTCACCAAGTCATTAGTAGCAAGTGCGATCCCTTTACCGACTTTGATTTTTGATGAAATCGACACGGGAATTAGTGGTGATGTAGCACTAAAAATGGGTGACATTTTGCGAAAGCTGTCCGATCAGCACCAGGTGGTGTCCATTACACATTCGCCTCAAATTGCCTCTAAGGCAGATGCGCACTATTTTGTGTATAAGCAAGTAAAAGATGATCGAACAATCTCGAATATACGCGAGCTAGAGCAGGAAGAACGCATTGAAGCAATTGCGGTTATGCTCAGCCAAAGCCCGCCGAGCAAATCTGCACTGGAAAATGCACGCGAATTGCTGGCATCTCGATAAAAGACTAACATTTTTGTTTCAACCATAACGAAAAACAATGGCGAATAACTTATTGCAAGGAAAGAAAGGAATCATATTTGGTGCATTAGACGATCAGTCTATCGCCTGGAAAGTAGCAGAACGTTGTGTAGAAGAAGGCGCACAAATCACATTGACCAATGCACCAGTAGCCATGCGATTCGGAAAAATTCAGGAGCTGGGAGAAAAGCTAAATGCAGAAATCATTCCTGCTGATGCAACTAGCATGGAAGACCTGGAAAATCTGGTAGATAAATCAATGGAAGCGCTGGGTGGCAAACTCGATTTTGTGTTGCACTCTATCGGTATGTCCCTCAATGTTCGTAAAAACAGAGCTTATACCGACTTGAAATACGACTGGATGCAAAAGACTTTCGATATTTCTGCAATATCTTTTCATCGGGTAATGCAAACTCTTTACCAAAAAGATGCCATGAATGATTATGGCTCTATTTTGGCATTGACCTATATCGCAGCTCAGCGTACTTTCCCGGATTATAACGAAATGGCGGAATCGAAATCATTGCTCGAATCATTTGCCAGAAGTTTTGGCTACCACTTTGGTATCAAAAATAAGGTGCGTGTGAATACGATTTCACAGTCTCCAACCATGACTACCGCAGGTAGCGGTATCAAGGGTTTCCAGGAGTTTTTCGATTATGCCGACAAAATGTCGCCACTGGGCAATGCCCCTGCTGAGGGCTGTGCCGATTACTGTGTGACGATGTTCTCCGATCTGACGCGTTCAGTGACCATGCAAAACCTGTACCACGATGGCGGATTCTCGAATATGGGTATGAGCCCGGCACTAATCGAAGACAAAAGCGAATAAAAGGTTAAACGCTGTAAAAGAAGACAGCAAACGAGGATTGTCAGCGTTTGGGAAGAGAATAAACTGGAATGATGAACAAATCGATGAGATTGCGGCTGGGGTTTGGACTGGTATTTTGTCTGGTAAGTTGGATGACTTTCGGACAACGCGTGAGTGGTGGGTTTGAGCGATTTAATCAATCTTCCGGATCTCAGCAGGGGCGGCAGCCTCAGGATCAGTTTGAAGTGCCGCCGGACACCGCCGACATTTTCTACTATTTTGCTGACAATCCTAATCTTGAATACACTTTTAAAGATACCCTGTTGAAAAATTATTTTCAACAGTATGATCCGGTTCGCCAGCGCGATTTGGATTATATGCACCTAGGCAATCTCGGCTCGGCTCATCAGCCCATTGTGTATGAACCAAGCATGCGTCGGGGCTTTGATTTGGGTTTGCATCAATACGACCTTTATCG
>JALEHC010000263.1 GCA_022763215.1 Saprospiraceae bacterium | reverse complement strand
TATCAGTCCTCCTCTGTTAGCGGTCAGTTAGTGGTTTGTATCAATGACGTTCCGAACTGTTGTGCAGATGCCAGCTTTGAAATACCTAACTGTTCAGATGATTGCAATTTCACGCAAGTGATAGCGGAAGCCCATAGCTGTGATGGAGATGAATTTTTGATTGATGTAGCTGTCCAAGTTAATAATCCTGGTCCTGCCGGATACTTTGTGTTTGTCAACAACCAAATTGCAGGCCCATTCAGTTATAATGAGCCATTTGTTACAGTTGGCCCGTTTGTCGGAGATGGAACAACGGATTATGAAATCCTGATCATTGATATTGCAAATCCTGCATGTTTTGGTTCTGCTTATCTCGAACCGGTCAATTGTGATGAAGAAGCATGCGAAATTGGCAGTATTTTGGCGGAAGCCAGCGACTGTGATGAAGATGGTTTATTTACGATTGAACTTAATTTTGACTATAATAATGTAGGTGATAATGGCTTTACCGTAGTTGGAAATGGCAACAATTATGGCACCTTTAGCTATGATGATTTACCATTGACCTTTGGTCCATTCGAGGGTGATCCGGAAATGATTTATGAGTTTGGTGTGTTTGACAACTCAAATCCGAATTGTGGTGGTTTCACAGAAATCGGGCCGATTGAATGCCCTGATCCTTGTCTATTGTCTGATCCGACAGTTAGTGTGCAGTGCTATGATATGGAAGACATTTATGAGTTGACCATTGATTTTGCTTATGAAAATACTTTTGATCTGTTTAAAATCGATGGTATTGGCACCTTTAGTTATCAGGAGTTACCGCTTTCGCTAAATTTGAGCTATGACTCAGAACAGACACTATACATTTTTGACCTCGACAATCCAGATTGTACGCTTGAAATCACTTATGATGTACCATGTTGCGTATTGCCAAGCCTGAATGTTGAACTGAGCGAATGCCAAGAAGATGGCACACTGACTGCCGAAATTTTTGTGGAGAACATCAATACGCAGGATTCTTTCTATCTGACTTATGGCAACCTCAATGGCAACTTGCAAACGGCAACATATGCTTACGCAGATTTGCCGGTGACCACTGATGCATTTGTCAGTAATCCGAATGATCAGTTGTTGTTCCAGATTACAGATGAAAGTTTCTTCTGTTCGGCAGAAAAACTACTAGATGCTCCTTATTGCAATAATGAAGATTGTGTCGAATTTGAAATGATAAACGGAACGGCATTTGGGCCATCAAATGGATACGATAGTGGTGATTTGATCAGCATAGAAGATGAAGTAAAGATCAATTATTTCTCTAATGAACCTAATTGTACAAACTGCTTTACCTTCTTCCTGAATGCAACTACTTACCCACAATTTGAATATGGTAGTGGCAAAATTGTTGCGCTTTCCAATGGTGGTATGGAGCTCGACTTTTCATCATTCAGTGAAACAGTGGAACACCTTAGCATTGACTTCCATAACCTGGGCATGTGGGCAAGTCTACAGGTAAATGCGGATGAATTATACAACTTCAATGCCTTTAGTGAGCTGCCGGAAGAAATTGCTCCGGGTGTTACACTTGAAATAACGTATAACAACAATACCAATTCATCAGGTACGCTTCACTTCACGGGAGCTATCGAATCTGTCCGTCTTGAAGGTATGCTACTGCTACTGGATAACGCTTGCTTCCAGACCTCTCCAACGCCTGATTTCTGTATGGATTTCATGAGCATGGATCCACTGAATGACGAAATTATTTTAGCGCAAGCTGGTGATGAAGGTATCGCTATCTATGAAGAAGATGGTGTGGTAGTAACTGCTGAAAAAGTAGAAGTTGGTAGTGCACAGTATCTTGAAATTATCCAATTGACCAATCAGGAATTATGCCAGCCGGCATTTACACAAGCTAACGACAGTTGGTTACAATTGCAGGGTGCAGTACGATTAGACTTCTCCAGCTTTGAGCAAAAACCGAGCTTCCTGAGCTTCGATTATGCTTATTGCGAAGACCTTGACAGCATCAATCTGGCCATTAATGATTTGATTCGTTACGCTGGGATTCCAGGCGGCATTCCTGAAGACTTGTACAATGATTTCAACATCACGGTAAGTCCGCTGTCAAATACCTTCCATGAAGGAAGCATCCGCATCGAGGGTAATATTGAAAAACTATTGATCGGAGGCATGCACCTTCGTATAGATAATATCTGTTTTGATGGAATTCCAGAAGATGAGGAAGTATGGCCGGGAGATGCAAACTCAGATAATATAGCCCACCATATTGACTTGCTAAGCTTGGGTATTGCTTATGGCGAAGCAGGCCCTAATCGCTTGAGCGATGCAACGGCCTGGAATGCACTTGAAGCAGAAAACTGGGATGGATTTTTTGAGGATGGCACCAACTACAAACATGCTGATTGTAACGGTGATGGATTTATTGACGAATTCGATCGCAATGTAATTGACCAAAACTACGGCCTGACACACGGCCCAGTAGGTGGCTTTACAGAATTGCCGGGTACAGATATTGATCCTGATATTATGGTAGATTTCCCGGATGGATCACAATTGACGACAGGTACCATTTTCGAGGTTCCGGTGATCTTTGGTACCGAACAACAGCCTGTTGAAGATGTATATGGCGTGGCATTTACGGTATATTTCAACCCAGATGTCTTTGATCCGAATAGCTTGGTGGTTGAATACCCAGTGAGTTGGTTTGGAGAGCCTGGTGTCAATACCATGCACATCCACAAAATCTATGAAGAAGGATATATCGAAATTGCCTTGACCCGTATCGATCACAATGATGTAAGCGGTTTTGGCCCAATTGTTACCATTAGAGGGATTATAGACGACATTGTAGGTATCACAGATGATGTAGAGGTACGCGTAGAAGGTGTACTTGCTTCTGATGCCAACGAAGTTCGCATACCGATTCAGAGTATCAATGAATTAGTACCACTCCGAATTAATCCTTTTGTGAAAGGCAATAATGATCTGGAACCACTGGTATTCCCGAATCCAACGGCGGATGTAGTAACAATTACCAACAAGGCAGATGTGCCTGTCCAGCAAATTGATGTATTTGATTACAGCAGTCATTTGGTAAAAACCGTACATGATCGCAATGAAATATCATTGGCTGATTTGCCGCAAGGCGTATACAACCTCAAGATCAAGATTGAGGGCAGAATATACCATGAAAGAATTGTAAAGATGTAGAGTAACCGAAAGGTTATTTTCAGACAGCTATAAATTTAGGTTTAGAAGTCGTTGAATTAAGGTCCTGCCGAGGCAGGGCCTTTTTTGTTTTCCAGACAGAAGGTTGGATTCTGCCCCAAACCCCAAACAATCATGCATAAATCTTGTTAAGCTCGTAATTTTGTACCATTTTTGTAAGATGTGCGTACCACAAACAGCGTACTACTCACACCTAATAATCCGAAAGATGTAAATAGTTTTAAGTTCTCAATGAGCTTAAAGTGTTCGGACCATCTCCTCGCGAGATGGTCTTTTTATTTACGGAAGTGCGCTCCAAAATTCCATGCAAACTATTATTTTGGCAGCAAAATTTATGATACCTATGAAAATCCGATTCTTTTTAATGTTTTTGCTCGCTATTTCTGTCTTTGCATGCCAAAACGGGGCTACTTATGACCAGGAAGAACGTGCCAATACTGACCTCCAAACAATAGAGCAACCACCAACAGAACAAGCCATAATACAGCAGTATAAAGACGGAGATATCCGCTTTTTTCGCGAAAGCGATGACATGGTAATTGCTGTGCTTGAAAATATGCGCAAAGATCCGGTAGTTCAGACCGGTACCAAAAGGTTGAGCGCCAAACTGGAAGGCCAACAAAGAATTTATTCAGACAGAAACCGCCCACTTTACAAAGTCGCTTATCTGGAAAGCGGATTTCAGCTCTTATCTCCGGATGATGTCTTTTTGTATCAGGTTACACATACACCCCGTGAGATCAAAGTAGCCTATGATAAGGAAGCAACTAATTTTTTTGAGATCAAACACCAAAAGGATAGCGGTGCTCAGATCAGGTATCGCGGATCAACGCTCGGTAATTTGGTATATATGTCCGATGGGCATTTTATTTCTGCGTATGGCGAACGCTATTATCACAAAGGACAAAACTTCCACCCTTCCTACGCCTTGCTGGGCTTGAAAAGCCTGGATTTGGAAGTTCGTATGCTTATGATAGCCGAACTCTTTCAGATGGGGCTCTAGCCCCCATCACTGGAAGGCTCGAAGTCCATCGGCATTGTTTCGGGCGTACGGGATTTTGATAAAGTCTAGCGAACCTGGTTTCACATAAATAGAAAACTGATAGGTACCCCGGTTAGGTGCCCAGTTGAAATCCATCTGCCAGCAGTGTAGGTCACGGCTTACGCCAAATGACGGGTAAGTAATCCGCTCCGCATTAAAATCATAACCAAAACTACCGATATTGATCCGCCAGTTGTCGGTTAGCTGGATACTTCCTCTAAAGTTGACGGTATTGGTGCTAATCCGGAAGGTATCACGCCCTTCATTATTGGTTTCCCAACGCATGACTAGGTTGTGAGAAATACTGAAATTTTCAAACAAGCTAAGGAAATCTTTTTCTTGAGGACGCGGATCATTTTTTCTTTGATCATTCAAATCTTCCACCACTTCTTCCTCTTCGCCTTGAAATAAAGCTCTGATTTTGCCAACGGTAATATTGGTATTAAAACGTGCATTCGCATCCACAAAGCGAAGCAGTTGACGATTTGCATTCCATGCAAAACGGTCGATTCGCCTGCCATTGTCATCTATCGTATACGGATCAAAAGTAGCAGAGGCAGAAAAGGTGGTAATGCCCTTAAACAAGCGGGTTGTACCATTGACACGTACCGGGCTCCACTTTAGAGAATCAGCTGCAAAATTGTAGTTACCATTGACGATAATATTATCGAACAATTTCAACTTTTTATTGGTAGAGTCTCTATTGGAGAAGTATTTAGCCTCAAAAATATTATTGATCGAATAACTCAAGGCCATCGCCTGACCAGAATTTGGCGGACTGCCAAAAATTCCATCCCGAAAGATCGAATATTGCTCTTCGCCATCTTCGACCGTTTCAGAGCGTACCGTTCTGAAATAACCCAATGCCGGATTTTGATAATTTGGCGAAAAGCTAAGTGATACACTTGGTTTCATCAGGTGTCGCAGACCTCTGATTTTACCTTTCTTAAACAAAACCGTACCAAACAACTGCGTATTCAAGCCTACCCCTACACTATATTGCCGCCAGGCTTTAAAGCCAAAACGATTGATATCTTCAATCATACCAAAAGCAGTGGTATCATAAGTGATTAGACCATTATTGTTGATGGTATCCACCTCAATTCCTGGATTGAACTGGCGTTCAAGCGTACGCATATACCAAGTCTCTTTGTAGGTAATAGAAGGGTTGAGGTTAAGATATTTCAAGATTTTGAAAGAAGTACCTCCCGTCACATCATGGCGTATACCAAATTGAGCATCTTCCAAAGTCTGCTGCGTAAACAAGGTAGAATCTGTGGCATCAAACCGATTACTAGCTTCACCACTGTAGCGGAATGTAATACGCTCATACCACTGTTCCTTACCGCCACTTGGCGTTTTGCGTTTAAACGGATACAAAGCCTGCGTACGAAACTGCACCGAAGGAAATGTAATCGAAATCCTTTCAGTAGCGGTATTCTGATTGTGGCTAAAGGCCACATTGAGATTAAATGGCTTATCCTGCCATACTTTTGAGAAAGTTAGGTTAGACCTCAACTGGTTGTCCAGTACCCTTTGGTCATTAAAAACATTACTCTGATAACCATTGGTTTGAATATTGATCGATCCACCAAAATTATTGGTTGGGTGCGCTGTACGATCTTGGCGGTGCGACCATTGAAAGCGAAATGAATTGGTACGCGTGATAGTACCATCAGCCGCTTCGCTCCGTCTGGAATCATAGCCCAAATCAAAATTACCATTGTATTTATATCTTTTGCGGTAATTGGATCGAGCATTTACCCCCCAAGTTCCTTTCAGATATAAATTTGCGGTAAGCGAAAGATTGAAATGTTCTCCGAGTGGAAAAAACCACCCCACATCCCGCAAACCAAAGCCCCACTGCTGTGAGTACTCATAATCACGAGGAAATA
The DNA here is from genome assembly GCA_022763215.1 of Saprospiraceae bacterium. Classification (GTDB taxonomy): domain Bacteria; phylum Bacteroidota; class Bacteroidia; order Chitinophagales; family Saprospiraceae; genus JALEHC01. The sequence goes on along the minus strand of JALEHC010000263.1, from coordinate 3,543 downwards.
ACAAGCCTGTTCGGCGCCCCTGTGTAATCGGGAAAAACCCAAAAGGCAACCACAATGGCGTGGGTACCCCCATCAATTCCAAATTGGAAGGCCCGACCACTACCAACTTATTAGGTATGACTTTTTGCTTACGCGAACGAATACCATAGTGCGGCTCATCGTGTGTACAAGTAGTAAACAATGCATCTGCGCTAAAAACATAGTCATTCACCTCGGAAGTCGTATCTCCTTCAATTCGTTCCCCACTTACAAATTTGGATTTGCTTCCCTTTACAACGACATCATTTTGCTGGGTAGTTACTTCGTAAATCACGCCTTTACGCGATTGGAAATTATAGCGCATGCGCTCAGCTGTGAATTCTTGGTCACCATCTTTGAAAACAGGTAAACCGGCCATAGTTCCGGTACTATCCGGCATTCCTTCTGCGGTTACCACATTAGTTTGCCAATCGAAAATAATATGAGAAGCGTTTAATTTTATGGTCTGATAAGTTACCTCTGCACTTCCAAACAGATGAATTTTCTGCCCCTGAATATCATAGATCATAGAATCCAGTGCTGAGTAATTGACCGGAGCATCCAGTGAATCCTGAGAAAGCTGAAACGTTTCTCGTTCTACTCCGACTCCGGTAGAGTCCACTCCAGTGCTGTCAGCAGGGAAAAGTGGCTTCAACAAAGTAGAATCTGCTTCAGAAACAGGTTTTTCTTGTGCCAAAAGGCCACTAAATAGCCCGATCAATATGAAAATAGTAAATGTTACCTTTGCTTTCAATGGATTATTTATGTTAATTTGTAAAATCGTAGCAATCAGCCTGGATGGTATTTTATTTCGATTTTGCTGCATTCAGACTTTTTTTGTACGGATTTTTCACATATTCATTTGTTAACAGTTCTCCCCATAGCGACCCGTGAGACTATGATGAAAGCCATTTTTGTTTTACAAACGATTCTTATTCTTTCTTTGCCGATGCAGCTTCAAGGGTTTAACCTTTTATTATCCTTTCCTGCATCTCATTGCTCGGAACCTCCTACCGAAACGCTGGATTTCCAAACTGCAAAGCTGGGCAAATTTATCAAACTAACCAGACTTCAAGAAAAAGATTACCAGATAAAAACCGTTGTCATTGATCCGGGCCATGGTGGACACGATCCCGGATGCCTGGGTGGCCACTCTCGCGAAAAGCATCTAGCCCTAGGTATCGCGCAGCAATTAGCCAAAATGATGCGCCAGACTTTCCCTGATATTCGGGTTATTTTAACCAGAGATTCGGACGTTTTTATTCCGCTCCATGAGCGTGCTGCCATCGCAAATCGTAATAATGCCGACCTTTTTATCTCGATCCACTGCAATTTTATGCCCGGACTTAGCCGCGTTAATGGGTCAGAAACCTATGTCATGGGCTTGCATACCGCCGAACACAACCTCAATGTTGCCAAACGCGAAAACTCGGCTATTCTATTGGAAGACAATTACGAAAAAAATTACGATTACGATCCGAATTCTCCCGAAGGCCATATACTGCTGTCGATGTTTCAGAATGCCTATTTGGAGCAAAGCATTCTATTTGCCGAAAAGGTGGAAGAAAAATTTGCCGCAGAGGCAGGCCGAAAAAGTCGTGGGGTAAAACAAGCAGGTTTTGTAGTTCTGAAAGAAACAACTATGCCCAGTGTCCTCGTGGAAGCTGGCTTTTTAAGCAATCGAAGGGAAGAACAATTTCTTAAATCAAAAAGAGGCCAGCAAATCATGGCTAATGCTATTCTTCTGGCTTTCGCCGAATACAAATATCAACTGGAAGGTGGCGACATTGCATCCTTTCAGGTAAAATCGCCAGAGCTGACTGCTCCACCAAGCTTACAAACGGTCAGCCAGCGCAGGGTCGAAATTCAAAGCCGCAAAGCTCAACCAGCACAATACAGCAGCCCCACTCCTACCCCAAGACCCACCAGCACAGACGAACGTCCACTTGTTCCAGACCTCCCTGCTCAACCAGCCTACCAGGCACCGAATATACAGACGGAATCCAAAATGATTTCTTTTGGCCAAGAAGCAGAACCCGAAAAGACAAAACCCAAATCATACAATTATACGCCCCGAGAAAAACAAGCCCTCGAAGAAACTTTCTCCATCCAGAATATCAAAAATATCCAGTTTCACGTGCAGTTAGCAGCGTCACCCAGCCCAATCAACACGCGAGTGCCCAAATGGCGCAACCTCGGCTATATGGTTGAAATGGTTACAGAAGATAATATGTACAAATACCAGGCGCGCAATTTTTCCAGTCTCGAACAGGCCGAGCAAGCTCGCCTGCTGTTGAAAAGCAAAGGTTTTACGGATGCTTTTATTGTTAGTTATAAAGATGGAAAACGAATCCCGATAGAGCAAGCCAAATCAGAACTGGGTATCCGCTAATTTTTTCTTTTTAGCGAAAGCGGCACGAATAGTTGTATAGAAAAATTGGGGAAATAGCAGTATTCATTATTACTTCCGGCTATTCTGATCAACCCTTTTTCTGTTAAGGCTGTTAAGTAAATTGTCGTATTCTTTTTTTGGAGTACACGCCTTTGGATTTTCAATCGTTTCTACATATGAATCCGATAGTTTTACTACCGGAAAACCAGAAATTCCATTTGGAATCCGAACCAATGCGCGAAAACATGCAAGCATTGTGCCAAACAATTTTAACTTTGCAATCCTTAAAAACAGTCTAACGAAGAGTTTAGAATAGAAACCCGCAAGACCATGTCTAACGAAACTAAAATTGGTATCCTGGCAGTTGTAGCGATCGCCCTTTCTTTTTGGGGTTACAAATTCATCATGGGAAAAAATATCCTGATGAAATCAAATGTCTACTATGCCGAATATGCGAATATTCAGCAGTTGAAGCCCGGAACTACCGTATATATCAATGGATTTCCACAAGGCTCCGTAACCGATATTCGCCTTAAACAAGAAAACTTCCAGACCATCATTATTACCCTTGATATGGATGACTATGTCCGCATCCCCAAAGATGCAAAGGCAGTCATTGCTTTCGATAGTCCTATGGGTGATAAATCAGTAAAAATCGAATTCGATGAGCCATGTAGCGGTGCTGATTGCGCCGAAAGTGGTGACTACCTTCAGGGGGTATCTCGTAGTATGGTGGCTTCTTTCCTTGGTACAGACCAACTGAGCCAGTATATTCAGGAACTGACCGCCGGACTGAAAGAAGTACTTAACAGCCAACTTGGACCTGAAGCTGATTCGGATTTGGCAGAAGCAGTCCGTGACCTGAAAGCTACAATGGCCAATCTCAAATCGACAACAGCTCAAATGGATCAACTATTGGCTCGTTCTTCTGGGAATATTCAAGGAAGTTTGCGCAACCTCGAGTCAATTACAGCCAACCTGAATCAAAATAAAGACAAAATCAACAGCATTTTGGGAAATGTCGATACCCTTACCCAAGACTTGTCTGAACTTGAATTGAAAGAAACCATTGCCGAGGCAAACAAAGCCATCGATGAATTGAGTAATACCCTCAGTTCTGCCAGAGAAGCCGT
>JALEHC010000262.1 GCA_022763215.1 Saprospiraceae bacterium | reverse complement strand
TTAGAATTTTCATGCTAATCAGATTATGTGACGGAGCAAAATTATAAACAAGTGAAATTTGTCTAATTACTTACGTCTTTTTGAAGCGAAATTTACAGGGTAGCTTTACAGTTTTGCTACCCCTTCGTTTAGAGTTAACGTCTGAAGTACTTGAAATGAGTGCTGAGAACGGGCATAATCACCATTTTTGTCCCTTTTTTTTAAAACACGGCTTCTTTCTACAAAAAAGCATTCTTCGTTTCAATAATCTGAGCCATGATACTAAGTGCGATTTCCTTCGGGCGTTTGGCATTTATATTGATACCGACCGGTCCATGGATACGATCAATTTGTGCTTCGCTAAAACCAGCCTCCGTAAGTCGTTTTACCCGTTTGGCATGGGTACGACGGCTGCCTAATGCACCAATGTAAGCAATGTCAGATTTTAGCAGCAAGTGTAGTGCCTGATCATCAATTTTCGGATCGTGTGTCAACAAGACAGCATAGGCATATTGGTCCAGTTTGAAACCTGTTAGCACTTCAGCCGGCCAATCGACATGCAGTTGGTGTGGTGGAGACGGAAATTGCGTTTTGTTAGCAAAAATTCCTCTTGGATCGATGACAACTGTTTCAAAATCATACAAATTACCCAGGTGAACGAGGTCTGCTGTGATGTGTGCCGCACCAACCACTAATAACTGACTCTTTCGAGGAAACACCTGAATAAAATAGGACTTTTCCTCAATATCTGTAGTTTGTGTTTTGCGTTCTGCGAATGCTCTTTGGGCTTCCGCCAAAATCGTTGACGGGATGTCGTCTTGCTGTTTTTCCCTTTCGGGAAACCACAAGTAGGTATCAGGCTGTGCCGTATCAAGTCTGCGAATCCAGACGCAGGCTTCGTTTTTAGCGACAGCGGACTCAATGTGTTCAATCTGTGGCCCAGCGAGCACTGCGGGCTCCGTCCATACCTGTATAGCTCCTCCACAGCTTAGACCTACAGCCCAGGCATCTTCATCGGTAACTCCGAATTTCAGGAGCTGTGGTTGTCCGTTGGCCATAATTTCCTTTGCTGCTTTAGCCACAGCGCCTTCAACACAACCGCCACTAACCGAGCCGCTCATTTCTAACTCTTCCGAAATAGCGAGTCCTGAACCAACGGGACGAGGCGCAGAGCCCCATGTTTTTATAACGGTAGCAATCGCAAAATCTTTATTTTCTTTCTTCCAATGGTTTACGTCTTTAAAAATGTCCTGCATAATTTGCTAATTTCTTTTTATCTTATGAAACGTAGACTTGTTTGCCGCATCACCAAATGATTGCGAACAGCAAGATACATGAGGGAATATTATATTAGACCTCAACAATATACCTAAAACCTATTTATTACCATGCATTTGCCTCCTGAAAGAGGTGTGCAGGATGGCTGCTCCTGTCCTGAAACCAACCCTCTAAAATCCAAACGCCCTGCCTATTCCCTTTTGGGAAGTCTTGTTCTTTTGTTACTACCCAAGTGCCATTTTTGTTTATTAGCTTATTCCAATGCTGTTGTATTGTGTAGCGGCCGGGTATTATATGACCACCAACCGGGCTGGAGTTCTTGGGTCTCAATTTCTATTGCAATCGTTACGATTGTTTTGCTTTTATGGCGCTGGCAAAATACATGGAGTATATATGTGGCCATCTTATTGGCAATCATCGGGACGATATTGATTATTCAAAGTGAGTTGTATACCGGAGCACTCAACACCTATATGTTTGGTGCTGTTTTGATTATGACGGCTAGTCTGCTGAGATCAAAAATTTTTTCTATTTTCAGCAAGTGGCTGATGATTAGATCAATCAACTGAACCGGAAAAATAAAAATTATGGCTCAAGTTAGATTCACTTCTGCATTACAACGGTTTTATCCCGATTTAAAAACATTAGATTTGGATGCTACCAATATTGCTGAATTACTGGAACAAATTGAAGCTGTTTACCCGGGACTGACCGACTATTTGGTAGATGAAAGTGGGACACTTCGAAAACACGTCAATATCTATATTGGCGAAGATTTAATTGATGACCGAACAGATCTTTCAGATGCCCTCAAGCCACAAGATGAAGTGTTAATCTTTCAAGCACTTTCGGGTGGGTAAATAAACACAAGTAAGTGACGGATCAAAATTATGGATAAGTAAAATTTGTCAGCACAAAATGATTGAACTAATTGATGATGAGACAATTAGGAGATTATTTTGTGCTGACCCTATAAAATTTTACTTGTTCATAATTCCGTCTAACTGCTTAAACATCAAATTTAATGCAAGTGGAGCATTTACTAGTTGGTACAGGTAAAGGACTGGTTATTTTCAAAAAAACAGCAAAGGGTTGGCAATATGAGAAGTCTGATTTTATCGGACTTCCAGTCTCTTATGTTTATTCAGATGAACGAAATGGTACTTGGTGGATTTGTATTGCACACCGTCATTGGGGGCTAAAAATTCATCGATCTACTGACAAAGGCCAAAGTTGGCAAGCAGTTCGCACGCCAAAGTATCCCGCTTACGCGAAATTGCGCTCTGGCAAACCAGCTACTTTGCGTAAAATCTGGTCCTTTGCTCATGGCGGCAGCGACCGACCAAATCGGCTCTACATTGGCACCGAGCCTGGAGGGTTGTTTTATAGTGAGGATGGTGGTAATACCTTTGAATTAATGGAAACACTCTGGAATCATCCTAGCCGACAAGATCAATGGTTTGGTGCAGGACGAGATCATCCTTTTATTCATTCAATTGTGGTTGATCCAAGAGATAGTGATCACTTCTACATTGCAATTAGTTGTGCGGGGGTTTTTGAAACAACCGATGGTGGCCAAACCTGGGCCCCTCGCAATAAAGGACTGGTTGCTGCATATTTGCCAAACCCAGATGTAGAGGTAGGGCATGACCCACACCTTTTGTTAGCTTGCCGCAGCAATCCAGATGTGATTTGGCAACAAAACCACTGTGGTATTTTTCGCTCGACAAATGGGGGGAAATATTGGGACAATGTAACTGGGCAGAATGGATTTCCAGACTATGGCTTCGCTATAGAAATTGAGCATGACAATCCGGATATTGCTTGGGTTATTCCAGCACTTAGCGATGAACGCCGGGTTGCAGTTGATTTATCGCTTTGCGTTTGCCGTACAGAGGATGGTGGGAAAAGCTGGCAAACACTCCGAAGTGGATTGCCTCAGGAAAGCTGCTTCGATATTGTCTTTCGACATAGCTTTGCTAAAAACGGTAATACTTTAGCCTTCGGCTCAACTACGGGCAATCTTTTCCTTTCGGAAAATTATGGCGACCACTGGACGTCACTACATGGCCATCTGGCAAGGGTAGAATGTGTCTGTTTTGCATAAAAAAGGCTGTCATTCTTTCGAATAACAGCCTGAGACAAGACTAATTACTTCAATTGTATACTTTGGTTTTCGGGGCGGTACCTACCAAGTAGAATGCCACCTGCATTCGTGCTTTCCTGAATAAGTGGAATATAAGATCGGTCCATGATAATAGTCCCAGGGCCATCACCTATCTTTTCAAGTTTTGATTTGGATAGAATGATACTCTGGCTACCACTGTCATTGGTTGTAAATACCTGTGCATCCAATTCATTTTCACCATTGATGGTCACCGTTACTAATTCTAGCATCTCTAATGGGGTGCCGCTAAAATTGAGTTCATAACTCCCTGAGCGATCAATGGTATCAATCGTATTCGCATAATCGATGCTGTGTATTTCGATATTGTTTTTGAAAACATTTCCTTCGGTATCCGTCCATTCGAAAGTGCCTGTTTCAACTAAGCCAGCGTATTCTTTTTCATAATATGCTAGTACGGGGTTAAAAGTAAGTAGGTCGCCATTAAACGTGACTTCACTAGGTTGACTGAGCTCTAACTTGGTACCCAAGGCATTACTAAATTTAAATGTAGCTCTTGCAAAGGTTTTGTCTTGGTTGGCATTGTAGAATAGCTCATACTCTGTAAAGATGCGGTCTTGGTCGACAGACTCGGACGCTTCGCGATTACAGCTAAACAAGCTAAGGGTGATTAGGCTGAAAGCCAATAATAGATTTTTCATGGTGGTTAATTTTGGTTATTGATTGTTTGTTCATCCCCAAATGAGGTGATTACAGCAAAAGAACGATGCTGAATAAGGAAGGACTCTAAAAAAATCGTTAAGGAGAAATTAAAGAAGTGTTAGAAAATGATAATTCTTCGATTTTTAATGGCTATTCTTGCAACCAAGGAAAGATTTATGCGTAAAAAGAATTATATACAGCAATTTGTAATATAATTGCATAAAAAAAACCGATCAGTTCAACTGATCGGTTCACAAAAGAGCTTTGAGAGGCTATCTACATACCAAAACCAGGAGCATCCGTTGATGCTCCCTTTATCTTTCTTCGTCAGTCAAACAGTTTTATTACTGCTTTCCTAACTACTGAATTTCAAATTCTTTCCAGGGGCTTTTTCCCCTTTCGTTATTACAAATATGGGGCAAAATTTGGCCGAGAAAAAGTACAAATTGGTGTTTACTGT
>JALEHC010000261.1 GCA_022763215.1 Saprospiraceae bacterium | reverse complement strand
ATAAGGACGAAATTGCAAGGGGTAATCTAAAGCATCAAAAGCAGGATGATCATCTGCAAATGCATTTCGCGTAAGCGAGGGAACTAGTTTTAGGCCATTATTGCTATTGGTAAAAAATACCATTCCGTTTTTGTCCTCCGGATAAAGTATCAAATAGGCGCGAAACGTGCCATTGTCGCCCCATTGCATCAGACCACGGCCAAGGCGCGTTTGCTGCGTCCCCAGACCCAGGCCCCAACCCAGTTCCTTGCCTTTGTCAATCATGATTTGTGGATTGATGGCTTCTTGATACAAACTTTTGGACAGTCCCTCTTGATTCATAAAAGCAATCATGAATTTGGCATAATCCTCAGCAGTGGTGTGTAACGAATAAGCTGCATTGCCTTGGTTTGGCCTTCCTTTGGGCATTACATTCCCAAGAAAATCATGAGGTGCGGCATAGTTTTTTTCAAACTTTTCTTGCCATACATAACTCGTATTATTCATGCCTAATGGTTCAAGCACAAGGCTTTGCATTAGCTCTTCCATCGATTGACCAGTCACGGTTTCTGCTACCCGCATGAGGTACACATAGCCTTCTCCTGAATACGACCAACGGTCACCGGGCTCAAATAAAACTTCCAGTTTTCCATTTTGACGCCAATTCGGAAAACCACCACTATGACTCAACAACATCCTGGCTGTCATCTTTTTATATCGTTCGTCATGTGACGCATCTTCATAAGGCAGGTAAGTATAAAGTGGCTGATCGAGCTTGATTTTACCTTGGCTGATCAACTTTAGAAAAGCATAAGCAAATAAGGGTTTGCTCAAGGAGGCCGCTTCAAAAATCGTTTCCTTATTGATTGGCAAATGCGTATCATTCGCTTCCACCCCATAAGCACCGCTATGCGCTAATTTGCCATTGCGCACTACCGCTATACTCATAGCCGGGACCCGATAAGTAGCCATTAATTCTTGGCAATCTGCTTCATTAACTTTTTGTGCCTGTAGCCCATTTATGGAAAACAGGAGTACCCAAACGGGTAGAAAAATTCGGTGTAAAGTTTGCATGTATGTTTTGTTAGGCCAAGAAATTGGTTGTTTGGTTTTGATTTCTGTGCCAAACATACCAATTTCTTTGGAGTAAAAGTCTGCCCGTAAAGACAACTAATTTCTACAGGGGTTGTCTTACATTCAGCAACTTCCGATTAACGCTTAAAAAGGTATTTATTTCGAAATAACAACTCATCACTACCTAAACTTTGATATTCCTTTTTCATTTCAAACTGCTCTTTATCAAAGGTATAAGTGTAATAAAACAAGACTTCCTCTCCATTATCCTTACCTTCTTCAAGGGTGCGAATAATCGTTTTTCCATCTATTTTTTCTTTGCTGATAACGTATTGGTTAGCCAATTTTCGACCATTTTCCTCGATTTTCACTTTTTGACTATCATTTGCTTTTGGTTCGTTTGGAAAGTTGTATTCCAGCAATAAAATGCTTTCACCTTTCTTAATGACTTTTAGTTTGCAGGGAATTTCAACCATTTCATTTGAAGAATAGTCTCGGTAACGGAGCGAGCCTTTCCAATTTTGGTCAATTAGTAGCTCCAAATCAGACATATTTAGCTTTGGCAAATTGCTCAATTGTTCTGCATCCAGTGCTTGATAAGTCATCCCTCGAACGCCTCTGTTGATCTCAGCAGCTACATTTACGCTGGTGGGATGTACATTACGAATGACCGCCTTCTGATTAGCAGGTACATACACTTTTGTTTTGCCTTCCGGCGAAAGCCCAAAACCAGACATTCGCTTGCCGTTTTCATCCTGTGTCTCCACTTGAAGTTCGAAAGGACTTTTGTTTTCAAGCTTGACCGAAAAACCCAGTTTTTCAGTTTCCCCCAGCGAAAACTCTTGATAAGCCGGAATCGTCAGACCAGATTTGAAGGAAGAACAACTGATTAAACAAAGAAGAAGTGCTAAAATTGGAAAGAAATGAAGTAATTTCATAATTCATGTTTTGTTGGCTTCAAAAGCCGGGTGATGAATAAATACACTTCAAAACTCCATAAAATCGGAGGTTCAGGTGCCTCAACTTATAAAATGAGCCCACAAAACATCAATAATTTGTACTTTAAGATGTTATTTTACCTCCAACCAAAAAAATAAAATCTATGTCCTCCCATTTTTATACCCTACTTATATTTTTTGCATGCAGCATTGGATCACTTTTTGCCCAACAAACGATTGATGGCACTTTCATGCATGACGGAGAAATGCGGTCTTACATTCTGTACCTTCCTGCCAATCTTCCCGATAATGCACCTTTGGTGTTCAATTTGCATGGCTATGGCAGTAATGCCACTCAGCAACAGTTTTATGCCGTCATGAATCCGGTTGCCAATGAAAATCTATTCGCCGTTTGCTATCCACAAGGCTCAAAAGACGTGCAAAACACAGATCATTGGAATGCTGGCTTATTCATAAGCGATACCGACGATGTAGGTTTTTTGACGGCTTTAGCCAATTCCTTGCAATCGGAGTATGCACTCGATCCCGAGCGCACCTTTGCATGCGGTATGTCTAATGGTGGCTTTATGAGCTATTATCTGGCCTGCAATGCACCCGAAACCTTTAAAGCCATTGCATCCGTAACCGGTACCATGACCGATTCGAACATCAACAATTGCAGCCCGACTATACCAGTTCCTGTGCTGGAAATTCATGGCACCGCCGATCCTATTGTACCTTATAATGGAACCGATAATGTCCCCGGTTGGGGTGATTTTGTTGGCAGTGAAGCGGTAATTGATTTTTGGACAGAGCTTAATGAATGTAGTACTTTCATAGAAGAAGACCTACCAGATACTGCTCCAAATGATTTAAGCACCGTTACCAGCCGAAAATACACAGACTGTGCTAGCGGGAATCGGGTATGGCTTTACACGATCAATAACGGTGGCCACGAATGGCCGGGTGCTTTTTTTGGTACAGCGAATCAAGATATTAATGCGAGTGAGTTAATATGGGAATTTTTTGAACTAGCTTCCAGTCCATTGGTGAGCAGCAAGCAGATCGAAGATCAGGCGGTTAGGCTTTCGCCAAATCCGACACATGGCCGATTGCACATTCAGCAAGTAAATCAGCTTAGTAGTATCGTATTATTTAGCGTAAGCGGGAAAAAGATGGCTTCCCTTCCAATCATCGAAGAACAACAACTTCCAATATTGCCATCCGGAATTTATTTCTTGCAGATGCAGAAACGGGATGGAACCCTACAAGTCGAAAAAATCGTTTATCAACAATAAAATATTACGAAAGCTATGAAGCTAAAATTATTACTTCTCGTTCTGATGGTAGGTACTTTCTTTACTTGTGACAAAGATAGCGGTTATGATTATGATTGCATCCCAGATACCATCACCACTTCCATAACTGAAAAGTCGGATATAGATATCCGATTTGATACTTCCAGACAACGAAATTTATATGTTTTTCAGCCTGGGGAAAAGCTCCTCTTTTATTACAACTACAATTATGCAGAATGCTTAAATATTAATGATGACGAGCGAGGTTTTGCATTTGCCTTCTTGATTGACCCAGGAACCACAGAATTTGATTTTCAAAATGAAGAAATCAAAGACTTAAAAGCCTTTTATAATGAGCACGGCGCTTGGGTCAACGCTACTTTTCACCAAGCAGTAAGTCGGGGATTCATTCGAGGGGAGCAAATATCAGATACCGATTGGCAAGTGGAGGTAAACATTACTGCAGACTCGCTTTCTACACCAGATGGATTTGCGTTTCCCGATCAAAGGGAGGAAGTAAATCTTGAGTTTATTGAAATATTTACACTTACGGAAAGTGAATAAGGCTAAGTACTCTGTAATCTAAGTTAATTGGTTTTTTGAAGCAATAGAATTTTGTTCAAATCAAGGCGCGGCGGAGCCTGATCCCGATACTTATCGGGATAGCTATCAAGGCGAGTACGCAACGCAGAGTTGGGCAAAATTATAGATTCAAAAGGCTAAAGAATTTAGGTTACAGAGTACTAAGACTTATCAAGCAAAGCTTTTCTGTATGTGACCATTTGAATAATCAGATCTTCAGGTAAGGGCTTCGATAAGGGGAATTGTACCGATCCTTTTGCTTTTTTGTAGCCCTGCAATTGGTCTTCAAAGTATTCAATAGTAGTCGGATGTGGATAAAACCCAATGTGATTTTTGAATCCGGCAATCATGATCTGCTGATCTCGTTTTCCACCTTCGGTCAGCGCAAAAGCCATTATGCCATAATTGATCAATGGTTGTGCTTCTGGCACTGCACGGAGGATATAATCACTCAATTCCTGAAGCAATGCTCTTTGTTTTTCAGGTTGGTTGGCTAGGTATTTTTCTACGGTCATATTTTGAATCTATTCTAACTCCTGTAAAATAAAACTTACCAATCAATTCAACAATAGCACCCACTTCACTAAAGCCAATTTTTCTGCTACTTCGTTGGGATTGAGAAATAAATCTTTGGCCTTTAATTTATTCATCGGAGCAAGTCGCTTGTTTACTTCGAGTTTGTGCGGAAAAAGATGTAATGGCAGATGCCACTGATAGGTTCGCTTGCCAACTTTAAATCGGAAAACATAAAATTCATCTTTTATACCACCTT
>JALEHC010000260.1 GCA_022763215.1 Saprospiraceae bacterium | reverse complement strand
GTCTTAATGAAATTAATCAGCAAATTTGGCAAGCGATGCTTTTTGGCCATTTTCACCCCTTCTGTCACATGGCCAATGATCACTTTAGCACTTTCCAGAAAAGAAAGATCTTCATGCGGATTTTTTCCAGGCTGGTTTTCAATGAAGAAATCCGGATTAGCTGTTTTACCTACATCGTGGTACAATGCAGCTACCTTTACCAATAAAGGATTGGCTCCGATGCGCTGTGCTGCGCCTTCTGCCAGATTGGCAACCTGAAGCGAGTGCTGGAGGGTTCCGGGTGCTTTTAGCGCAAGCTCACGCAAAAGTGGTCGATTCATGTCAGATAATTCCATCAGGGAAATCGAGGAGGTGAATCCAAAAAACCTTTCCAGCAGTGGTATCAAAGGATATGCCAATAGAGTAAGGAATACATTGATAAATATCCAGATATAAACATCCCAATCAATGCTATTCAGATTGCCCTCCTTGATTAAGGACAGGCCAAAATAAGCCAAGCCATAAGCTACAAAAATGAAAAGAATGGAGTAGAAAAAACGCGACCAGTCGCGTGTGTCCACATCACTTAACAACACAACAATACCAGCCAAAATATGCAGAAAAGTAAATTCATAACCCAATGAAGAAAGGAAGCTAGCGATCAAAACCACCACGATATGCGTAAAAAGTGCCAACCGCACATTGTAAAAGGTTTTGATGACAATCGGGACAATACAAAACGGAATCAGATAAGCACTTAATGCGTCTACCCCCTCTACTACATATACCAAATAACTGTAGATCACAATCCACATCATCACAAACAAAAGCTTCCAGAAGCTTTTAAAAATTTCATTGGCATACAGATGCAGATACATCAAAAAGACACCTATTATTAGAGAAGTCAGTAAGATGTAACCAAATAATACGCCATATACCGATTTTTGAGTACTTACCTCTACCTGATATTGCTCCTTAAGCGAGATTAGTTTTTGATAGGCAGCTTCAGTGATTATGCCATCTTTAGGAATAACGAGTTCACCTTTTCGGACCATACCGAGTGAAGTAGACAAACTAGCCAATTCACGCTTTTTAAATTGTTCAGTCAGAGAATCACTGTATACAATGTTGGGGCGGATCACATTTTCCAGTAAGGGTAATAAAAATTCGGGTTCTCGGAGTTGAGAATAAGGCAAAGAATCGCTGATCCGCTCTCGAGCTGCGTCCACATCCATCAAGTTATTGATGGTTTGTTGTTTTTGAAGATTACCACGTTGCACTACAATCACAAAGTCTCGAGCTTTGTTTTGATGCTCCGGTGCTACCTTGATAATGCCATCTTTAAAGAGTCGATCTAAAAATTGAGTGCCGTAATTGAGATACTTTCTGGGATTACGAGCCACGTCTGGAAATTGGTTGGCGACGCCATCCTGTTCCATTTGCTGGCGAAATTCAGAAGAAAAGGCATCTTTTGTTGCTTTTTCTACTTCGAACTGCACTTCATAATATGGAGAAAAATCGCTTAAAATTTCAGCTTTTTCTGCTTCGATTTCTGCAGCAGGTTTACGGATTGCAAAGTCAAAAGGTGCGATCAAGTCATTGTATCGCCAGCTTTGTCCTTTTTCAAATTCGTAAGCAAACTTGACGTTATTCGGATAGAGAAAGCTAATGAAAGCAATCACAGCTCCCACCATCAGAATTTTGAATATGCCAGGCAATCGATCGATTGCGGTTTTCCATCTTGTACTCATATTACAAATATAGGCGAAACAAATTTTTATCCTAAACCCAACCCTTTTTCCTTTCTATTCTGTCTAGCTGGTAAAGTAATCAAACGAAACTAATTTAATCATCCATACAAACAAAAGTTATGAAAGTTTCAAAATCCCTTTTACAGGCTATTTTAGTTGGTGCCAGCATTAGTGCTGCCGCTTCTTCTTGCAGTATTTTTGAAGATGACATTGAAATACACGATCCAGTATGTGAAGACGAAAACTGTGATGGTGAATGCGAGGGCGATGACAAAGGCCATGTAGAATGGAATTGTCCGGCATGCGGAATGGGTTAAGGATGAAAGAAATTCATGCCACCTTAGCCTGTAATCTTGATCAACATGTATTGCTTTCTGCTCTGCCTTTACTGGCGGCAGAAAAAGTAGATGCCATAGAATGGTCATTTGACGCGCTTTTTCGCACGCCTAATATTCCTGATTGGTTCGTAGAACTTTTACGAACCTTCAGCCATGCCCGTCGACTGGTCGGTCATGGCATCTTTTTTTCGCTCTTTTCCGGTCGATGGACACCTGAACAACAACAATGGCTAACGCATTTACGCAAAGTAAGCCACGAATTTAAGTTTGACCACATTACGGAGCACTTTGGTTTTATGACGGGAGAAAACTTCCACCAAGGTGCTCCGATCAGCGTTCCGATGAACGAACGTACCCTTGCAATTGGCCATGATCGACTTAAGCGTATGTACCAGGCATGCGAGCGGCCTGTTGGCCTGGAAAACCTAGCCATCGCCTATTCACTAGGCGACGTTGAACGACAAGGTGGATTTCTGGATCGATTACTTGAACCAGTCAATGGTTTCATGATTCTGGATGTACACAATATTTACTGTCAGGCGCATAATTTTCGATTAGACCCAATGAAAATTATTGAGGCTTATCCGCTCGATCGAGTTCGAGAAATTCACATATCTGGGGGTAGCTGGGAAGAATCTGAATACTTTGAAGGAGATAAAATCCGAAGAGATACGCACAATGATGCCGTTCCAGAAACCGTATTTGAGATTTTGGCGAAAGCCATACCCTTATGCCCTAACCTTAAATATGTGGTATTAGAACAAATTGGGGAAGGATTGCAATCACCTCATCAGAAAAAAAGATTTCAGCAAGATTTTTTGCGCTTACGCGAAATCATACAGTCGTCAGCTCAGAGTCCTACAGCCCAGAATGACTTTTTGCCGAAAGGCGAAATATTGGTTGGACAAGCCAAAGAAGATGAACATTTGCATCAGCAACAAATGCAACTATCAGCTATACTTGAAAATGCAGGTGATTTAGCTTCCGCTAAACACTTACTCCATAATTCGAGTTTGGCAGATACAGACTGGGAAATTGAAAGATGGTCAGATCATATGTTAGACACCGTTATTCAAATTGCCCAGAAGTGGAAAGCAGGCTTCAGGCCCCCTGCCGAAGCTGGGCGCCCGAAGCAGTAATTAATTTTTTCTGCGCTTTTTCGTTTTGGTCTTGGTGGTCCGTTTTCGGGTCACTGTATTGCCACGCTTTCGGGTAGTGGTACGAGTTGTCTTCCTTCTAGCTTTGGTCGTATTGCCACGTTTTCCGACAGTTGTGGTCGTTCTTGTTACGGTTGTTCTTCGTGGTGTTACCCTGACGGTAGTCTTGGAGCGTTTTACGACTACTTTAGAAGTCGTTCTTTTGGGAGCATATAATCTTCTCGCCCGCACTACCCGATGGGTGGTAGCTACTCGATATCGAGGACGATATACAATGGTACGAGCATGAAAACTGCGCCACGGACGCGGACGCCATGGGCGCCACCAATTAGGATAATACCCCCAATAAAAAGGTGAAACATATACCCGATAAGCTGGTCGATAAATAAAGCGAATACTTGGCCAAAACCATACATTTACGACCACTCTTGTGAAATCATACTCAGCATCAGGCCCCCCATTGCCGCCTTCGGCAGCAACATCATAAGGTTCAACAATATAATCTTCCCCATACAGGACTTCATCGCCATAAATTTGAAGCACAGCTTCTTCTTCTCCTGTTCTTTCCACTTCAATTACAGCTATATCTTGAGTTTCTTTTTCACCGATGAGCGCCTGTAAGACGATGGCATGTACTTCCCCTTCCAGATGATCGACTACTCTGATGTAATCGATTTGGCCATCTTCATTCAAATCGAGGTTGTTAACACTATTATTTTCCTGATTCAGTGCTTTTTCAAATGCTTCAATATCTTCTGCGGATTTCAGCAAATCCAAAGCCCCTTCTAGGCTAAAATGATCGCCAAGTAAGCCTGTACTATCAGGTGTAGATTCCTGTGCAAGAATGGCAGCTGGTGTAAAAGACAGCAGCCCGAATGAGAAAACCAATAAAAGAGCAATACGATTCATGATAATGTTTTTTGGTTGTGAACGCTCTTTTGATCCTCAGAACAGGCAAAGGTTTAATCCTAAACGAGAAAGAAATGTTAAACAAATATTAAGGGCAAAGGCCCAAAAGAATATTGACTTACGTCAGGAATTGGTCACTTAAAAGTTAAAAGTTTAGAATTTATTTCTAATATTTACACATAGGCCAACGGATATTTGCTAAAGCTTTTTATTTTTGGTCTAATATTGTATTCAACTTTAACCACATGCTAAGAAATAGTAATCATTTACTGTGCTTAGGATGCTCTTCGTTTGTATCCTCCAAGTTAACTTTTCCCGGTCCCGGAGAAAGTTCCTCTATATTTTTAGTTTCCTGTTCGATACAACAATTATTGACTGATCACTCAGCAAGGGTATCTGCATTCATGCTGGCGAGTTGGTATACAATGACCAAAATAGCATTGATATTTATTAATCTGGCAGTTAACAAAAGTCACTTTACAACTGGCTTATTGACTGCTACCTTCAAGCCTTGATCTTTTTAGGTCAGGTGATATGGTAAACGTATCAACTTAAATTTATTAAACAGATTCTTGCTAGTATGAAACAATTATTCTACAGTGCTTTATTTGCAGTCGTGCTTGCACTACTTCCGTCGGCCTTGTTTGGTCAACGGACGATAAGCGGGCAAGTTACAGACGCAGAAACCAAAGAGCCTTTGCTCGGTGCCAACGTTCTAGTGCAAGGAACGACTTCTGGTACAATTACCGACTTTGACGGAAACTTCTCGCTAGAAGTGCCAGAAGGTACTACTGCCTTGGTAGTCAGCTACACAGGCTATGCAGAGGTTGTCGTGCCGCTTGGCGCGGAAAATACCATCAATGTCGAACTAACCGCAGGAGAATTACTTGATGAAGTAGTTGTCATTGGTTATGGTACCGTAAAAAAAGAAGATGCTACGGGTGCCATCCAAACCATTGACCAAGCAGACTTCAACAAAGGTGCCATCAATACACCACAAGAACTGCTGGCAGGTAAAGTAGCCGGTGTACAAATTACACAGGGTTCAGCTCCAGGCGATGGTGCAGCTATTCGTATTCGTGGTGGTTCATCTTTGAGTGCGTCCAATGATCCATTGATCGTTGTGGATGGAATTCCATTAGATAATGGTGGTATTTCTGGTTCCAGAAACGTTTTGAATGCCATCAACCCGAATGATATCGAAACCTTTACGGTATTGAAAGATGCTTCTGCGACTGCCATTTATGGTTCTCGTGCATCGAATGGTGTTATCATTATCACTACCAAAAACGGTAAACTAGGTCAGGGTATCAAGGTCAATTACTCCGGTAATGTATCTATTGCACAAAATGTGCAAAACCTGGATGTTCTTTCGGCAGATGAATTCCGATCTCTTGTGACAGAAAGATTTGGCGAAGGCCACCCAGCTGATACACTTTTGGGTAGCGCTAATACCAATTGGCAGGATGAAATCTATCAGACTGCCTTCGGACAAGACCACAACTTGAGCTTGTCGGGCGGAATTGGAGAATACCTACCTTATCGTGTTTCACTTGGATTTACGAATAGAGAGGGTGTTTTGAAAACAGATGAATTCCAGCGTACGACTGTGGGTGTTAACCTTACCCCAAAGTTCCTAGACAATCGTCTTCAGTTCAAAATCAGCTTCAAGGGTAGCTTGTCGCAAAACCAATTTGCTAATCGTGGTGCTATTGGTAGCGCAGCTCGCTTTGACCCGACTCGCCCGGTATACGATGAAAATAGCCCTTACGGTGGATTTTTCACATGGACGGATGCTACTACAGGAAACCCCAATAGTTTGGCGCCAGCTAATCCGGTTGCCCTTTTGGAGCTACGTGATGACAACTCTGATGTAACTCGTTATATCACCAATGCCTCGGTAGACTACCGCTTTGGATTCCTTCCGGAATTAAGAGCAAACCTGAATGTAGGTTACGATTATGCCAAAGGAGAAGGGATGACAGAAGTACCTAATTTTGCTTCTTTCTCATTTGATGCCATTAATGGTGGTGGAAATATCACGAATTACACTCAAACAAAAGAGAATCAACTTCTTGATTTTTACCTGAATTATGTAAAAGAATTCGGAAATCAGAAGTTTGATGTTATGGCAGGTTATTCTTGGCAGCACTTCTTTTATGACAATTATTCCATCAGTATGGACCAGGCAGGTACGCCTATCAATACACAGGAATTTGAAGATACAGGAGAGCTGTACCTGGTTTCTTTGTTTGGTCGTTTGAATTATACGATTGACAACAAATACATCTTCACGTTTACATTGAGAAGAGATGGTTCTTCAAGATTTTCACCAGATACTCGTTGGGGATTATTCCCGGCTGCTGCTTTTGCATGGAAAATCATCGACAACCAACCTGGAGTGCTCAATAACTTGAAATTGCGACTAGGATATGGTGTGACCGGACAACAAGAGATTGGTAGCTACTACCAATATTTGCCAACTTATACTTTTGGCTTAAACAATGCGGCTTACCCGTTTGGTAATGATTACATTATTACTCTTCGTCCAGAGGAGTATGATGCTAATATCAAATGGGAAGAAACTACGACTTACAACGTTGGTCTAGACTTTAGCTTGCTAAATGATCGTCTTTCTGGTTCGATTGAATATTACCAGCGTACTACGGCAGACTTGCTAAATCGTATCCCAGTTCCTGCTGGAACAAACTTATCTAACTTCATTGACACCAATGTAGGTGACCTTGAAAACAGAGGAGTTGAAATCTCTTTGAATGCTATCGCTATTCAGTCAGAAGATATCACTTGGGATATTGGAGTAAACTTCACTCGTAACCAAAACGAGATCACTAAGCTAACTGCTACCGACGATCCGGATTACATCGGAGTACAAGTAGGAGGTATTGCAGGTGGTTTGGGTAATACTGTACAAATTCACAGTGTTGGTTATGCGGCATCTACTTATTACTTGTATGAGCAAGTATATAATGAAAATGGAGCACCTGTTGAAGGTTTGTACGTCGACAGAAATGGTGACGGTCGTATATCTCCACTTGATTTGTACCGTTTGGAAAACCCAGCGCCAGATATGTTTTTGGGTATTAACTCTACCTTCAGCTACAAGAATTTGGATTTGAGTTTCTCTGCTCGTGCAAATATTGGCAATAGTGTGTACAACAACGTTCAATCAGATTTTGCCTATTACTCAGGCATTTACAACTCTACAAACTTTCTGACAAATGTACACAGAGATATTTATGACGTACAGTTTCAGAATCCACAGTATTTGAGTGATCATTTCCTACAGGATGGTTCCTTCCTAAGAGTAGATTACATCACTTTGAATTATCGTTTTGGCAAGTTGTTGAATGGAGCGATTGATAATCTTTCACTTTCTGCAACGATACAAAACCCAATTCTGATTACCGATTACTCAGGACTTGATCCAGAGATTTTCGGTGGAATTGACAATAATATTTATCCAAGATCAAGAAATTTTGTTTTTGGAGTAAATGCTAGTTTCTAATTGAAAAGATCAAATTCAAAATAAAATGAAG
>JALEHC010000032.1 GCA_022763215.1 Saprospiraceae bacterium | reverse complement strand
GGGGTTATTGGTCGGGAAGGTGCCAATGAAAGCATGCGTGCCCTGGGCATTATGCTCGTTCATACGGATATAGAAAAGGAAATCCGCGTGGCTTCTTGCCAAAATATTCGAGGCGAAAATTCTTTCGAAATGGCTAAAAGCATGGCCGAAGAACTAGGTGATGATATTCAAATGGCCATGATCCTCGCATCTGGTATAGATATTGCTGCCGACCGAGCCATCGAAGGTATTGAAGCAGCTACCCGAGTTGATATTCCCATTTTTGGTGGTACTTCCTCTGATAATATGCGGGCGATTAGCACCTATCAGTTTTATAATGATCAAATTCTGGAAAGAGGTGCCATACTCGTCGGATTCGCCGATCCACAACTCGAAGTCGAAATGGGCGTTCATCACGGTAGCTTACCTATCGGACAAGCCTTCGAAGTTACCAAATCTGCCAATAACAGGGTGTTTGAACTGAACGGGAAAGCGGCATGGCCGCTGCTCATGGAAAAACTCGGCCTGGAACCCGATACCCATCCGGGGCCTTGCATCCCCGTTGCAGGAATGGGCGAACTGCTCCCGGAAAACTTGCACGAAGAATACGACAATAAACACATCCTTCGGGTTATTGTAAAAGTTGATCCAGACGGTAGCTTTTATATGCCCGTGGATTGCCCGAAAGGGACCAAACTTTGGGTAACTCAGCGAGACGAAGACCTGATATTTAACGGGCTTGACCGTCTGATGAAGCGCCTTACGGCAAAAATAAAGAATCGCGAAATAGCCGCCGTATTTCATACCGACTGTGCCGCTCGCGGCCGGGCACTGTTTAACAAGGTTTTGAAGGACGAAATTATCGCGCGTATGCAAACGCCACTTGTCAAATCTGAAAATATACCCTGGCTAGGTATGTATGGTTTTGGAGAATTCACGCAACTCAATGGTCACAATTATTTTCATAATTATACGACCTCCCTGTATGCGCTGGTGCGTAAATCAGAAAATTAATTTATCTTTCTCGTATGAAGAGCAGTCCGGAGCAATTTAATAGCCAAAGTAAGGAAGAACTAGTGCAAATGTGCGCTGAGTTGCAGGATAAGGTTACCCGTACCATTACCCTGAAACAAGACCTTATTGGCATTAAAAACGATCTGGACGAAGAACTCAACCGCTTTCGCGTAATTGAAGAATTTGGACGACAAGGTATTTTTCAGGAGAGTATTCAGGGATTCGGGGTTTTGGCTGTCGAATACTTTATTCAAGCATTTGAACAACCACATTGCCTGATCGCCGAATACGCTCCTGATCAAAAACGACTCGAAATACTGTCTAACTTCGGCTTCAACAATATCGAATTACCCGATTTTGTAAATTTTGATGCCAAATACCTCACCAAAAAGGAAGGTTTTTTGCTACAGCATGAAACCTACTTCAGCGAGGCTTTTCATTTTCTGCAATTGGAAGATGCACTCATTGGTCCGTTTTTTGATTCGAATGGCAACTTTAACGGGCTCGTGATTTGTGGTCAAATGTCTAGAGACAAGCTCTTTTATAAACCCATCAATCCAAAAGATCGACATGCGTTTACAGTCATGTCGCGTAAAGCAGGCCACTTGCTTCAAAACTTCCGTTACAACCAAAAACTCAAACTTGAAATCGAAATCAGACGTGCGGTCGAAAAAGAACTCGAAGCCAAAGCCAACGATCTGATTCGCTCAAATAAAGACCTTGAACAGTTCGCTTATGTGGTTTCGCACGACCTGAAAGCACCATTGCTCAATATCTCTGGCTTCGCTCAAATCCTAAATACCAAATATCGCAATGACCTGAATGCAGGTGGGCAGGAATGTCTCGATTATATACTCGAAGGTGTTGATCGCTTCAAAAGTGTGATAGATGCCCTACTTGAATTTTCCAGAAATGCCAAAGCAGCAGAACACAAGGAAGACATTCAGCTACAGACAATACTAGATCGCATTATCCGGGCCTTTGCATTTACCATTCACCAACGCGATGCTACAATAAAATGCCACGACCTCCCGGTCGTTCATGCTAATCCAGAACTTATGGAGCAGCTTTTTCAAAACCTGATTGCCAATGCCATCAAATTTACACCCGAAGAACAAAAGCCTTGCATAGAGATAAAAGCCGAGGAAAAACCCGACAAGCTTATCATCGCCGTAAAAGATAATGGCATCGGGATAGAAGCCGATTTTCTAAAAGAGATTTTTGTACCTTTCCGTCGCTTAAATTCAGCAACTGATTATGAAGGAAATGGGATTGGCCTGAGCATCAGCCGAAAAATTGTCGAAAGACACAATGGCGAAATCTGGGCACATTCGGATGGGATTGGCCAAGGGACGACTGTTTTTGTTAGCCTCCCCAAACCAAATAACAACTAATTAAAGTCAACCATTCTTCCTGTTTTCCTGTATTCAGTACAGTGCTGTTCCAGCATTTATTTTTTACTAACCAAAAATCATTTCTATGACCATCAGGAAGTTTCCATTTCTCGTACTGACCCTTTTTGCACTATTGCTAACGGTCAATCTGCAAGCTCAAAAAAAGAGCAAAGAAATGCGTAAAAGTCCAACTGTTTCTTCTGAAGCACAAATGGGCGATACGGACATAACCATCAAATATGGTAGCCCTGCTGTAAAAGGACGCAAAATCTGGGGTGGCCTCGTACCTTTCGGTAAAGTATGGCGTACTGGTGCCAACGAAGCAACAACCTTCGAAGTGACCAAAGCAGTGATGATTGATGGCCAGGAACTTCCGGCCGGAAAATACGCACTATTCACTATTCCGGGCAAACAGGAATGGACTTTCATCCTCAACGCTGATCATGACCAATGGGGTGCTTACAATTATGACGAAGATAAAGACGTCTTGCGATTTACAGCAAAGCCTGGCAAAACAGCCAATCTGGTAGAACGCATGGCATTCAATATCGCAACTAAAGGCGGTGCTGCAGCAGCTATTACCTTTACCTGGGAAAACGTAGCAGTCAGCTTTAAGGTGACACCTGCGGAATAATGATATCCAAAATCAGAAGAAGTAGTTTTCATAAAAAGCTACTTCTTTTGGTTTTAAGTCTTCTCCATTTTACGCGCCAGCGGTGCCTGCAATTCAAAGGCAAAACCATTCCCCTTTTCCGAATCAATTTGCATCTTACCATTCAATAAACTGACCCGCCCTTCAATGCTTTTCAGGCCCAGACCCGACCTCAACTTCGACAATTGTTCTGGAGCCATACCTATCCCATTATCACGATAGCTTACGCTAAATGTATCTTGGGTCGAACGAAGTTTGATCATCAATTTCGTAGCCTTTGCGTGTTTGATCGAATTATTGATCAGCTCTTGGCAAATGCGGTATAGCGCTAAATCTTGTTGCTTGGTAAACACAATTTCTGAATCATAATCAAACTGTACGGTCAGTCCGTCCAGTCGTTGTAATTGCTGACAATGGCTTTCCAAAGCCTCAACAAATCCAAAGCGATCCAGTATAGCAGGCATCAGGTTGTGCGATATTTCTCTGGTCTGATTGATCGCAGTATCTACCATGCTTTTGGTTTCCTGTAATAATTCTTGGTAAGTGGACGGTGATTGATCCGGAGAGAGATTAAGTACGTATAAGCGAATAGCCGAAAGCATACTTCCAAGGCCGTCGTGCAGTTCGCCGGCTACTCGTTTGCGCTCTTTTTCTTGGGCTTCGATCGAGGATGTCAGCAAGTCTTTTTGATAAGCATTTTCGATGTCTTTGATTCGTTCTTGTTGTGCAAAAGCTCTCTTTTGATACACAATAAAAAAAACGATGACGGCCACCGCCAAAAACAACATACCAATAATACCAAGAAGAATCAGAATAAGGGAGGAATCTATTGATCCGGTTTCGTCCATAGTGCAAGGGCATAAAATAGGTTTAGCAGTATACCGAAGATACCATGAATTCCCCAGATTATGAAAAGTGCCTGATTAGACGAATTAACATAATTAGTAAACAAAAAAATAAACAGACTACCTGAAAAATAGAGCAATACCCCAACACTTATCCAAAATAAGGGCGCTTTTTCTAAATACCGAATTTGCAGTTCCTGCAAGGTTTTATAAAAAAATACCAACGAAAAAAAGATTAAAATCAAGCTCTCCACTGCCGTGGAATAATTATTAAATTGCTCTACCCCACTCAGCCAAACCATATCCAACACCACAAACCCCACAAAAGCAAACGAAATAGCCAAAACCGACCTCCTCGTCAAGTAAGGCGGTAGCGCTTGCGCGAAAATAATGGCTAACAAGCCAAACTCCAATGCCGTATAGCCATAATAAACAATATTCTGGGCATTGCCCATGTGTCGTACAAGGCGGGCTATGACTTCCGTCAAAACAGAAAGCAGTGCCAAGGCAAACACTGCTTTCTGAACCAACTGCAATTTTCGAATTCTGATAAAGCCAACTAAAGCCGGTAAAACCACCGAATACATCGAAATATCAGAAAGAATAATTGCCAGTTCTTTGATCATCTCTATTCAGTTGGATCACAGAATGGTGGACATGGCTTCGAACGCTCAAAATAAGCTACTGGCTGTGCGACCTCAAACCCTCCACTCGCTGGATGAAACAACTGATTACCAGATGGCACTTTGATAATGGGCCTAAAATTAAATGGATGGTCAATTTGGACAGATAAACCAGCTCCCATACAAAAGTATAAGTAAGGCGATTTCCCACCTTCCTTCATATACGCTAGTAAAGCTTTAATCATGTTGTTCACATCCGAATTCGGAAATTCATAGTATTCGACCCGACGGTTTTTGATCACCTTTTCTTCTGGTTTCATCGGATCTGCTTCGCAGTTCTTACAACCTAATGTTGCTCCAGAAAACGCCATTCCGACTTCCGTGTCATTCAGCTCATTCCATTTTGCGCGAAACAAATCTGCTGTTCCAGGTGTGATGATACTTTCTCCCAATCCTTTCATTAAAGACGTTGGTATATATTTCATCTCATAATAAGTAGTGACCCCGCCATCACCAGCTTTTATACAAAAAACTGGATAAAACACATCTCTTGCATTTTCGGTAACTGGGTCAATAATCCGATTACAGCCCATGTAGATTCTGATTACCATGGTCGCATTTCCATGCAAATGCAATAGTTGCTCAATACCATCTTTTCCGAGCGAAAAACAATTATCAAACCGAGTATATTCGGTAGTGCCATCAGATTTTTCATGGTGGAAATAAAATAAATCGCTCAAATCTCCAGGCAAACAATTCATCCAATCGGTCATGCGCTCTTGCGCTTGTGGAGAGCTGATTACAGTTGTGTCTTGCATAGTTTTGTTTAGATTAGAAGATTTATGAATCGGCAAGGGCATTGGTACCAAAAGACGGAAATATCCCTTTCTGATATCCATGTCCGATACTGATGCCATGCGCAGCAAAAATATTTTCAATTGCTTTTATCGGATCGAGCAAATGGTTTCTGAAATTATTTTCAAATTGAGTTAAACGCTGATCCCACAAATGAGCCGACTCACCTACAATGACGTGGTCTTTAGTAATATACTGAAGTTTGCCGACAGGCGCATAATCCCAACTCGACGCATCTTCGAGTATCGCACCAAATAAATCAATAATTGTCCCAATCACCGGATGATCACTTACATCAAACAAAATGCCCAATAAAATCAGGAAAAATCCATACTCATCCAATCTCCCCGGCTCAGGTGGCAACAATGGAATGATATCCAAGTCATTCTCATATCTGATTTGCTTCAACCCTTTGCTTGTCAGCAAATCCGTGTAGGATTTCGCGAAAGCGGAATCACCCGGACGTGGAGAAGCTATAGTCGCCACATGCATCAACTTATGCCCTGCCTGAATCAGATCAAAAGCAGCATAAGAAGTCATCGGGCCGCCTTTGCTGTGACCGGTAACGATAATCGGTTTGGATTTGTCTTTTTGCTTTTCTAATGCCTTAAAAATGTCTGTTTTCAGCGTCAGATAGGCTTTGTAAATTCCGGTATGCACCGCTCCATCATAGCCCCGCACAATAGTTGGCGCTACGTTCAGGTCATTGATCCAGTCTTGCAGCGATGCACAATTCATGCTGGACAGCGTACCACGGAAGGCCAAGACATTGAAGGTGGGATATTCTATCAAAATAGCCGCATTAATCTTATCTACAATCCAACCTTTTTCATTCGAAAAAGCTTGAATGTTCGAATATCCACTCACATATTTCAGATATGGATTATTCCGATAATGATTAGGATAAACATTCGGCAAGAAATGACCTTTCCCGTCTACCAAATAAGCCAAATTAGAGGCACAGTAGCACAGGTGGTCCAGTTGAGAGGCAAGAATCATGATTTTAGGTTTTAGGTGAAGGATCAAAATTATGAATAAGTGAAATTTGTCAGTACAAAATGATTGAACTAATTGATGATAAGATACTTAGTAGATTATTTTGCACGGACCCTATAAAATTTCACTTGTTCATAATTCCGTCTAACTACTTAGATATTTAAATTGCTTTACAAAGATGTCAAAAATACAGGGCATGACGATAGTTTGAAACCCCCTATTCTTAAAATTGAGTAGAAATACGCAATTGGTATCCTAAGCCGAGATTCGAAATATTCCATATAAACCCCTATTTTGGGCATAAGGGCGCGCTCTGTTTGTATATTTCACCCGACCACTAACTAAGCCTTCAATATGTCAACCATCAAATTAGCCATCACCGATGATCAGGTCCTCTTTGTCAAAGGGCTGCGCCTGCTCATGAATTCTTTCGACAATATCGAAATTATCATCGAAGCACATAATGGCCAAGAATTACTCGACGCCCTCCAAAATCAACAACCTGATGTTATTCTCATGGACCTCAAGATGCCCGTCATGGACGGGCTGGAAGCAACCGAAAAAGTCAAAGCAAGTTACCCGGATATCAAAATCATTTTGC
>JALEHC010000259.1 GCA_022763215.1 Saprospiraceae bacterium | reverse complement strand
CTGTGAGGGAAGGATTCGAACCTTCACGGGGCAGTTAGAGTCTGCATAAAGTGTGGCGGCACGAGGCCAACCAGAGTTTATGCATCTTTTATCCTGAGTTCCCCGCCCCCGAGACAGGAGGGCATGGCTGCCAGTTTCATCACCTCACAATGGATTTCAAAAAACTTTTTGATAATCTTTATTATCTCCGTTTTTTGTTATTACAAATGTATAGGAGTGTGTCTTTTTTTGCAAATTTATCAACAAATAAAATAAATTTATGTGATAGTCGTAAAAATGTAGGCACTGGAATAGATATATTGAAAATACAATACCAAAATGATGCTGATATTTGAGGATTTCTTAATAATCGCCTTATTTTAGCTGAAACGATTAATCAAAAGCTTCAAAAAATTGCATGTAATGAAGAAAGTAGCTCTTTTTTTTATAGGAATGATGTGTTTCGCTTGCCAGAATAGTGAAGACGTATACGAAGAGGTGGCTAAAAAGCTATGTGACTGCCAACGACCTATGGTAAAGGCCCTGGAAGATGTGCTGGCGATAAAAGCATCAGGACGAAACCCCATCGAGTCAGAACTCGAAACCCTCGATCTGGCTATGGATGAAGCAGCCTCCTGTATGGAAAGAAGCATGAGTGAACTCGAAGACTTCGACTACGAAGATGAAGAAAAGATCGATGCCGCCATGACCAAGATCTGCCCCGAGCTCGAAAAAAAGATGAACCAACTAGAAGACCTCTACTAGCCACCAGCCACCAGCCCCCAGCCACCAGCAAGGATGATCCAGCGTGATCATCCCCTCCAGCGTGATCATCCCCTCCAGCGTGATGCATGATCCCCCCCAGCACGATACACGACCATCCCAGCCCCCTCTCGGGAAACCCTCGAGGCCTAGCGATGCGAAGGAGGGCACTGCTTTTTGAAAAAAAGCAGTGCAGACCGAAGGGCCGACAGCTCCGTAGCGTAGCGCAGACGCGCATGCGGCTGAGGCCCCAAAAAAACATCAAGTAGCCACTGCTTGCATCAATAAAGCACAAAGCAAAGCCCCATACGTACCAAGTGCATAACCCAATACCGCCATCAAAACCCCGACCGGAGCAAGCGCCGGACTAAATGCAGAGGCAACAATCGGTGCCGATGCAGCCCCACCAACATTGGCCTGACTACCTACCGCCACAAAGAAAAATGGTGCCTTGATTAACCAAGCCGTAAATAGGAGTATAATAACATGAATCAACATCCAGATAATGCCAATCGCAAAAAGACCTAAGTTTTGAAGTACTTCTCCCAGATTCATTTTCATACCTATGGTTGCCACCAAAATATAGATGAAAACACTACCCCAGCGAGAAGCACCAACGCCCTCCAGATTACGAGCTTTAGAGAAGGAAAGTGCTAGTCCGAGCGTAGTCGCAATAACAATAAGCCAAAAGAACCCAGACATGAGAGAGTTTAGACCGTTTGCGGTAAGCCATTCTTTAAATTGTGTCATGAATGGAACCATAATGTCTGATCCAAAATGAGCGAGCGATACCCCACCAAAAGCAACTGCCAGCATGACAAATACTTGAGTGGTGGAAGGAATCACCTCCACGCTTGCGCGAAAATCTTGTACTTTCTGCTTGAGCTCCGAAATAGCTGAGTTATCCGCTTTCAGCCAGCCATCTACCCGATCAGAAATACTGGCACCATATAACAAAAAGCCCATCCAAATATTCGCAACAACCACATCGACAACTATCATAGATGCAAATAAATTATCGGGTACTTCAAATATTTCTTTCATCGCTGTTTGGTTGGCTCCTCCACCAATCCAACTACCCGCTACTGTGCTCAATCCGCGCCACACCTGATCTGGTTCTGCAGCTATAAGATCGGGCGCAACTGTCAGGATAAACATCAAGGCAATAGGGCCGCCTAATACGATTCCCAAGGTCGCTGCCAAAAACATAATCAGTGCTTTTCCACCCAGATTGAGAATACCCTTAAAGTCAATGCCCAAGCAAAGCAATACCAAACTAGCAGGTAACAAATACCGCGATGCAACAAAGTAAAGCTGAGATTTGACGACATACGGCTTCAGAATATCTGCTGAAAGACCTCTTTCTTTGAGCAGATTCTTGATTTCACTTAGGCTGGCACTATCTGATAAATTTGGAAAAATATCAGATTGTAAAAAGGCAATTACCGCATCCATATCATACCACTGGGGAGCAATAATCCCAAGTGGCCAATGCAATAAGGCAGGCAAAAAATAACATAGTAATAAAGGCGGAACGTAGGTATAAAATTTACTCCAGAATGGAGATTTACTGGCCGAGGTGACAAAGACAAAAGCCAGAGTAATAATCAATAGCCCAAGTATGACGGCATCGTTTTGTATCAAGGGATTCATCGCTGTTTATTTGGTTTGTGAATCCCTAATATATACAATTTCAACTAATCTACCGGCTTCTACTTCTTTTCGGGCATCCGACGCTTTACAAAAATATTTAATAAAAAGATGATGGACAGGAACATACAAATTCGTGCGATAGAATCACCCATCAATACATAAAACGTAATTTCTTGATTCTTTTTTAAGGATGCTTTAATCACAGCTGCTTCGTCATAATTGGTGGCTTGTAACACATCTCCTCGTTGATTGATAAAGCAGGAAATACCTGTATTTGCTGCACGAGCAATACTTCTGCGGGTTTCAATGGCACGTAAGGCGCCAAACAATAAATGCTGTCGGTGCCCTGCTGTTTCATCCCACCAACCGTCATTGGTCATGATAAATGCTAATTCTGCTCGGGTTTCTACTCTTTTTTTGAGGTACCCACTAAAAAATTCCCCAAATACAGATTCGTAACAAATCGCTGGGGCTATATTCCCACTGTTACTTACAAAAGTACTCCGGTCTTCTTGTGAAGCTACTCCGGCAGTTGTACCACCTAACTTATCAACCACAGGTTTCATGAAAAATAACAATCGTGGAAATGGAAATTTCTCTGGACCAGGCACTAACTTTGATTTTCGGTACACAGGAATGGTATCTGTATCGGCACTAATCTGTATAGCTCCGTTAATCGACTCGTAATACATGATGTCGCCATTTCGTAGCTCTCGTTCTCGTACCGCCTTGCTGTGCACTTCGTTGTCTTCAAAAATATAGTAGGCGTTAATTCCTGTAACAATCTTTAGATTTGGGTATTCTTCCGCGAAAGCGCGCAATGACCGGATAGACGGATTTTGCTCTATATTATTGATGCGGACATAGCCATTGGTTGTTCCAAAGCTACTTTCCGGAAAAACTAGAAAATCGGTATTGTCATCGACTTGTTCTCGTGCCAGTTCCAGAAAATGTTCCACCTGATTTCTTTCGCTTACGCTAAATTTTACATAGTGTGGCTCATAGTTTGGTTGCACCACTACTACTTCGGCTGCTTCGCCTTTTTCTTCATAATTAGCATACATATAAAGCGAAATAGCCATCGGCACCAACAAGAAAAATACATTGCGAATCAAACTAAGCACCGGCATTTTTTGATGCTCTTTGTAATATTGATACATCTGATAAATCCAGATATTCATCAGCCATATCCACAGGCTTCCGCCAAATACACCCGTATATTCGTACCATTGTACCAAGGCAGGATACTCCGCAAAGCTATTCCCCAAAGTTAGCCAAGGCCACGTCAAATCCCAGTTGAGATGCAGGTATTCAAAGGTCAACCAAT
Source organism: Saprospiraceae bacterium (assembly GCA_022763215.1). Taxonomy (GTDB): domain Bacteria; phylum Bacteroidota; class Bacteroidia; order Chitinophagales; family Saprospiraceae; genus JALEHC01. The sequence goes on along the minus strand of JALEHC010000259.1, from coordinate 587 downwards.
AAGCAGCCAGTGAAAACAAGCCAATTCGAGCTGCTGTTTTCTTCGTCAAGTGAAATAAGACAAAAGGTATACTCATCAATAAAGCATTCACCCAAATAGCAAATCCACCTGCTCCTAAGCTTGCATTTCCAACCCAATAAGTGGCAACAATATTCCAGACCACAAAGGCGTGATATGCATATTTTGCACTTTCCCAAGCAGAACGTTTTGGTTGTTGCTGACTAATACTTTCTTCTACCAATAACAAAGGAATAAATCCTACCAACATCAAAAATGGAACCGGAATAATGTCCGGAAAACCAACGCCCAACAACACCCCACTCAAGGTAGAAAGCAATAACAAATTCCTCTTATTCGGAAGCTTGGAAAAGTTCGGATACAAAAAACTAATCACCGCCCCCCAAAGTGACAAATAAAATAGCAATGGTCGATACCCCCAAAGCAATTCTTCCTGCGATAGTGCATACATGCTCCAAGAAGTAATTCCAAACACCAGGAGACATCCTAAACCAATAATAAATGCTAGTCTTTTCTTCACTTTATTGAGTTGTAATTTATTGATTTATTGATGTGTGATGTTTTGATGT
>JALEHC010000258.1 GCA_022763215.1 Saprospiraceae bacterium | reverse complement strand
CATCATTCATAAGAAAAACGCATCAATGTGTAGGATTAACAAAGGATGGAAAAAAAGGTTTATCGAAATGAAAAAGAAGTTTAGGCCTTATTTGCCATTGATTTGGTGGTTTGGCGGGGCTCTTCCGAAATAATAATTTTTTTCAGGGCTTTTGGAACCTTAAAACGTTGTCCGTGAGATTTTTCATACTGCTTACAACGCTTTGTAAATGCCGATAATTCGTAATTATGGACAAACTGTATGACTCCGCCCTTAAAAGCCGGGAATCCCCAACCATGAATACTACCCAAATTGGCTTCAGGAACTGAAGAAATGACACCTTCCTGCATGCACCAACAAGCTTCCAGTACCTGCGCAAAAAGAAAACGTTCTATAAGTTCTTCCCGATTGAAAGTGGTTTTGGTTGTTGGGAAGTGTTCTTGTAATTCTTGCCACAACTTCCGGTCGCCATTTTCATCATACTCATAAAAGCCTTTCTTCTTTTTACGCCCTGGCCGTTTCAGTTCTTCTAACATAGTACTCAAAACACCTACAGCCGGGTGCTGGATGTATTTATTGCCGTAATGCGCTGCCGCCTGATTTTCGTATTTCAATACCATGTCAAGACCCAAGTCATCCGCAAATGCTAGTGCACCTTTGGGCATACCTGCCTGCTTAGATAAATTTTCAATCAAAGCCGGCGAGTAGCCTTCCTGTAGCATAGTAATGCCTTCCAATATAAAGGTGTTTTGAACCCGAGCCGCATAAAACCCCCAGTCGTCCTTCACTACAATCGGAATTTTCTTGATCGCCCATGCAAAATCATAAGCTCGCGCAATGGTTTCATCAGAGGTTTTTGAGCCTTTCACGATTTCTACCAATGGCACCTCATCCGCTGGATGGAAAAAATGCAAACCCACATAATGATCTGGTCGCATAGATACTTCCGCCAATTCGGTAATTGGAATAGAAATAGTGTTGCTGGCAAATAAGGTATATTCATCCAAGAAGCCTTCTGCTTCTTTTGTTACTTTTTGTTTGACTTTCGCATTCTCAAAAACCGCTTCTATGACCAGATCACAATCTTGAAAATGTTTCGGGTCTTCGGTGGTTTGTATTCGCTTCAGGAAGCCATCTTTTTCATGTCTTTCCATCCGGCCCTCCGCAATCAGAGCATCTACTTTCTGAATAACATAGTGTCGGCCTCTCTCTGCGATGAGTTTGGAAACATCCTTTAGTACGACTTCCATCCCCCGTTTCAGGCAAGCGAAAGCAATACGAGAACCCATCGTACCTGCCCCGATAATCCCTACTTTTTTAGGTCGGAATCTGCCAAATCCTTTGGGTCTGAAATGGCCTCGCTTGATGCTGTAATAATCAAACCAAAAGGCTTTAATCATATTTTTACACTCCTTACTCATCACAAGTCGGGTGTAATATCTGGTTTCGATTTGGCTGGCCGTATCAAAATCTACTTTGGAGCCTTCAAACAGTATATTCAATATCGCCTGTGAAGCAGGGTAGTTGTTATGCGTTTTACTGGCCAGGTTGGTAGCCATGTCCTTGAGCATCTGAGCCGTAGCGGGTTGGTGAGCAGTGCCACCGGGTATTTGTTCGCCTTCCTGATCCCAGGGGCGACGGTATTCTCGGTTTTCGAGCAACCAGGTTTTGGCTCTTTCAATCAGGTCTTTTTGGTCTTTTGCCAATTCGTCAATGATACCCACTTTGAGTGCTTCTTGAGGTGCATACCTTCGACCACTCGTCAAAATCGGATAACATTCCTGAATACCCAGTAACCACATCAAACGGATAATTGCTCCACTACCTGGAATCAAACCAATCTGAATTTCCGGATTACCAAGGCGAGTTTCCGGATTATCAATAACAATGCGGTGATGACAAGCCAATGCCACTTCAAAACCAGAGCCCAGGGCGCTACCATTTATGGCTGCTACAACAGGTACACCCGGTGATTCGAGGTCTCTGAGTACTTTTTTTAGCCTTCCGGCAAATTCGGAGATTTCCTGTTCATCCCGTGCGTGGTAAATGTATTCGAGATCACCACCGGAGAGGAATGTTTTTTTTGCTGAAGTAATGATAACACCTTTCAAAACGCCTCTTGCTTTTTCATTCTTGAGGTGCTCGATGACGGGGCCGAGTGCTTCCCCGATTTCATGATTAATGACATTGATCGGGCGGTCTTTCATATCGAAAGTCAGCGTAGCAATATTATCGGTGTCTTTTTTATAATGTATCATAATTCAGCAAAAGCTATTCAGTTCTGAAAGGAATTTATACTCGTTTGATGATGGTTGCAACCCCCATACCACCACCGACACACAAAGTTGCCAGCCCGGTTTCAAGGTCTCGGCGCTCTAATTCGTCCAGTAGCGTACCTAATATCATAGCTCCCGTTGCTCCCAGCGGATGGCCGAGTGCAATGGCGCCACCATTGACATTAAGACGATTCGGATCAATATTGAGATCACGCTGAAACTTAAGCACTACCGAAGCAAATGCTTCATTACATTCCCACAAATCAATATCGCTGGCCTTCATGCCTGCGCGATTCAGCGCTTTTTCTGCTGCCGGACCAGGGCCGGTCAGCATGATAGTCGGATCAACACTTACGTTGCTGATTGCACAAATTTGAGCTCTTGGCTTGAGTCCTATTGCTTCGCCTTTTTCTTGGCTACCAATGAGTACCAATGCTGCACCATCGACTATTCCGGAGGAATTACCAGCCGTATGGACGTGTTCAATGCGTTCTACTGTCGGGTATTTGTGCAGTGCCATTTCATCGTAGCCTTTTTGTCCGATTTTGGCGAAAGCCGGAGGAAGTTTACCCAGCTTTTCCAGGTTGGTGTCTGGTCGCAGATGTTCATCGCGGTCGAGTATGAGAAGGCCATTATGATCGTGAATAGGGATCAGTGCCTTGTCGAAATAGCCAGATTCCTGTGCGTGAGCAGCTCTAACTTGCGATTGAAGGGCATATTCATCAACTTGTTCTCGTTGAAAACCTTCCATGGTGGCAATCAGGTCTGCTGATACGCCTTGCGGCAAATAATTCACGCGGTTGGTCAGGGCCGGATCATAGAGGAGTGGCCCTCCATCTGAGCCGAGAGGCACTCTGCTCATGCACTCGAGGCCACCAGCTACAATTAAGTCTTCCCAGCCTGAGCGAATTTTCATGGCTCCAAGGTTGACTGCTTCCAAGCCGGAAGCACAAAACCGATTGAGTTGCATGCCGCTAACTGCATCGCTCCAACCGGCATTAAGGATGCCTGCTTTGGCGATATTGTAGCCCTGATCACCTATGGGAGTGACACAACCGATGAGCACGTCATCAACTTGAGCGGTGGGTATTTCATTGCGCTGTTGCAGCGCTTTCAGAGTAGTAGACAGAAGGTCGACGGGTTTAATGGCATAGAGAGAGCCGCCTTTTTTACCCCGGCCTCTTGGTGTGCGAATGGCATCAAAAATGTATGCTTCAGGCATGTTATTTGTCTGTGGGATTCAAAGATAGCAATACCATCCAGCCTTATGCTGCTGACCATGATTTACCGCAAAGGTAAATAGTAGTAGCGCACAATGATTATTTTCTCACCGAATTCTATTGCAGCACAAAAATAAAATTAAAGGAGTGGAAATGTCAATTTTAGAGAAATTTTCTCCAACTTAAATCAGGATAAATTTATAAGTCCTGCGTTCATCCCTTTTTTTTAAATTTAGGTAGAAATATATGGAAGGCGAATGCTACAACCCTTACCTTTCATAAAAATTATATAATAATGGCTAGAAAATTCAAGACCACTCCTTTCGCGCGCTTTATGCTTATGTTGGTTATTTTGGCACCAGCCGCATATATCGGTGCTTCTTATTACAATGGTGAAGATCCGCTTCAAAATGTAAAAGAAATAACTGGCATGGAATCCGCAGATCAAGACACCAAAAAAGCAACCAAAAAGCGTACTTCAAAGAGTGAATTAGAAACACTCAAAGCAGAAAATAAAAAGCTCAAAAAGATGATCGAGCAAAAAGATAAAGAAATTCAACAGCTCGAAGAACAACTCAGAAACCAATAATAGCTCATGGATATCTTACTATTGGATGTAATGCAGGCCGGTATGGGCGGCTTGTTGATCAAAGTTCTATTTAATGCAGCAGCACTTTTTGTGGCTGCTTATTTCTTGAAAGGCGTTGAAATAAAAAGCTTCACCCAAGCGCTCATCGCAGCATTAGTAATGGCGGTACTCAATTCAACACTTGGCGGATTCCTAGATTTTGTAACCATGCCGCTACGATTACTGACGCTGGGCTTATTCGCTTTTGTGATTGATGCCGTCATACTACTCATTGCAGCATATTTGCTGAATGGTTTCAAAATCGAAAGCTTTTGGTCTGCCTTCATTATGGCTATTTTAGTGAGTGTATTCAATGCTATTCTGCACGGCATTTATGCATTTTAAAGAAGCCTCTGAATGCGATTTTTTAACCCAACCAAAAACTTTTTTTATGAAAAACTATCTATTCCCAGCATTGGGTATCATTATTGTAACGGTGATACTGGTAGCCATTAATGAGTTTACAGAAACTACTTTTATTAAAGATTATGCCTTGATCCTAATCATTGCAGCCATGTTATTGGGCGTTTGGCTAGCCAAACTTTCTGGTCAGAAAGAAGCCGAATAAGATATTGCAAATGGACGTTTATTCGGCTATATGATACCAAAAAATAGCATGTTCTCCTTTGTTCTCGATTTGTAAGTCTTCTATATTTAGGAATTTCTGAAAGTGACCACTGAATACAAGTCCATTTCGGTGAAAAGCAGCCGTCCTGAAAATATGATTTGGGCCATGGGCCACGCTTTTTGACTGCATTAATTGCCCATCTTCCTGGTACTTTCGTAAAAAACTCTGTTCATTTCCGTGTTTTCCGGCTATCCAAATGTGCTCCTGTGCATCGTAGGTAAGTGCAGCCGCATTTCGCGAAAGCGCATCTGAAATAATCAAATGCGTTTGTGTGATCTGAAGGTTGTGATCCAGCAAATGTAGTTTTAGTTCTAATAATTCTTCCATTTTGCCGGGTTCTTGGAATCCTTTTTCCGTAAGGCTTAAAAAGGCAACTTTCCCTTTCGGGGAAATCGCAATATCGCTGACCATTTCACTGCTTCGGTAACTTTTGCGGGCATGGCCCGGTTTGCCAAAGCGTTGCAATTTATAATCCTGTTCATCGATGGTAAGTTGCATGAGAAATCCATCTTGGTCGTAACTATCTTGTGTGTAGAGGGTATCCTGCCGAAAAGAAAAACGGTGGTAAAAATGCCCCGCTACCAAAAAGCGGCCCTGATGATTGGCTCGAATGCGGTTGATTTGGCCTTCCAATGGGTGTATCCATTGGCAGTAGCCATTGACATCAAAAGCAGCCAGGAAGCCCGATTCGCTTTGTGGCACTTCTGCTTGCTGAAGGCCAAAGTGGAGTTGTCGTCCCATTCTGCCTCCGAGCAGAATAATACCTTGCGCATTAACGGCAATATCAGTTGGAATGGCTCCTTCTTCACTGCCAAACAACCGAAGGCACTGTCCACTTGTATCAAATTGTGCTACAAAAGCTGCATGATTTGCACGTAAGTGCTGTTCGCCAAATTGTAAATCGCCGCTGTACAGCCCGCTTACCCAAATGTGTTGATCGGCATCCATCGCAATGGAAGTTGCTCGTCCCTTCAGGCCGTCGCCTAATTGCCAACGAATATTACCCACGGAATCCAAACTAATGATGCGGATTTCGTCGCTTTTATCAGCAACTTGCTGAAAACTAGCCAGGTAACTGTTGCCTTGCTGATCGGTGGCAATGTCTACGAAATGATTACTACTGATACGGTGGGTAGAAATGAGCTTGCGAAGTTGGTTGTTGCTACCGGAAGTGACTTGCTGGCAAGCCACAAATAAATGGAAAGTTCCCAAAAGGAAAATGGAAAAGAGCGTTTTGGAAAGCATACCGCAAAGTTTTGGTTAGGGGAAGATAAAGAATAAAGCCAGTAGATTATCGAACCTACTGGCTTTTCCTTCGTCAAAAACAAATAACCTTTATGGTAAATTAGTTTTTCGCCATATTATTCAGAATGAACTGATTTCTGACCATGATGCCTTCCCAGTAAGCCTTTGCTTCTGTTTGAAGCGCTTCATCAAACGGATCGTCCAATAATTGTGACAAGAATGGAATCTGGTCAATTGGAAGCCCCTGTGCAATCGCATCTTGCTTGATTTCCTGAAGTGTAACTAATACATCTTCACGAGAATAGTTGTCGATATTGATCTTGCTTTCGATCACCTGATCGATGCTTGGTGCAATAGACGTATTGTTGGCAAACTGTGCACTTTCATCAACATCATAAAAGTGTGGTTGATAATCAGGGTTGAGTTCGCGAAGTGCTTTTTGCATTTCATTCATGACCAACTGCATCTGTTCTACCATGCCAGAAAGGTCGTTCGCGTTAATACCTACGGCAGTATTTACATAATCATAGATTTTTTCACCGTCTGCTTCGCCCCAAGCGATACCGATAATTCTGCTGTAATCATTGGCTTTCATCGCATCAGGAGACACTCCAATCGCAAAACCATCGCCATTACCAGATGGTAGGATGTAATCGCCAGTTGATACGGCACCGATAACTTTCACAGGTACCTGACCCATGAATGCAATTTTTTCAAAAAGGTTTTCTTTTCCTTCTTGTGGCATTGCACCAATAACTGTTGGGTTTAAGGAAACGACCATAAAACGCTCTGCGTTTTCAAATTCTTTAGAAATCAGGCCACCTTTTACACCAACTACATCACCATAATTCAAAATTTCTTCTTTGTCTGCTTTTTCTAACCACTCGGCATAATCTGCACCACCAGACTCGAATGCAACGCCTGGGTTGATTGAGAAATAGCCAACATGCAAACCTAACTGTAAAACAGAGTGAATCAGATTGATAACACCTACTGCTAAGTCATCGCAACCAACCAAGATGGCACAACCTGGAATATCAGCCAATGCAGCAATAAAGCTATTGGCAATGTCAAGTGTGCCAGATACGATACCTACACCAAAATCGCTATTGAAGGTAGTCGCACCACTAATCACGGCATCCAATTGTGCTTGGGTATTGGCATCAACAGAAGTATTGTTTTCGATATTATTTTGTTCTGAATTTGAAGAAGAACCACCATCCAAAATAGCATCAACGATGTTGAAAAATGCGGTACTCGGAGTCGGGAATAAGCTAGTAAATGCATTAAAGCCATCGGTTACGGCCATGACATCATTGCCAGCCTGAAACCCCTCAATACGACCCATTGGAGCACCAGAACCATCGAATAAAGTCAAAAAGTTAGACTCTCTGTGCAAGGCACCACCTGCCAATTGATCATCTACCTGAATCGCTACCCCTTGTGAACCACCCGATACGATTAGTGGATAGTTGTTGAGGTCACTTTGTCCGTCTGGTGCGTTGATATCGGCTGTGATTCTTACTTGGTTGTTGAGGTTACTGGTACCCGTTACGGTTAGTGTTGCGTCAAGCAAAGTATTGCCATAAACGTTGAGGTTATTATTCAGATTAGAAATACCTTGTACGTTTAAGGTATTATTCAGGTTAGAAACACCCAAAACATTTAATGTACTATTCAGATCAGTAATACCATCTACATTCAGGTTGTTATCAAAGTCCCCATTACGACCTACGAACAAGTCACGACCTACAGACAGGTCTTCACCTACCGTAAGACTATTAACAATATCGATATCGCCATTGGACAAGATGCTCATTCTGGTTTGATTAGCTGTGCGGAAGTTTAGGTCTTTCATATCAAGTGTTCCCAGAAAGTTGAACTGAGGTATAGAACCATTATTACCATTGGTTTTCCAGTATGGGCCGGTTGCTGAATTGGGCTCGTTTGATTGTACTTCTCCAGCAGTACCTGCATGCATGGCATAAGGAACCGAAAGCAATTGGCTTTTGCTCAACACCTGATAATCACTATCTGATGCTGCATCTTTAACTGCCAATTCAATCCAGATTTGTTGGTTAGACCAAGGTACGTCTTCGAAGGCGGCCTCTGTCGCTCGCCCTTTACCGATAACCAAGTCAAACAGCCCCAATTGGTTGGTCACTAGTTGGTGGTATTCCTGATAAATTGTTGTGCCATCCGCACCTGCGGTCAGGTTAATACGGATGTTAATTTCTTTGGTGTCGAGTACTTTTCCTTGCAAGTCGCGTGCTACTGCTTGGAAAGGAATGCCCTGCGGAACGCTTTGAGCGAAAATGCTCCCGCAGATAAATAGGGTTACGAATAGGATGCTTAATTTTTTCATGATTACTTAAGGTTTTACAATTGAGTAAGTTTGTTTTTTGGCCTTAGTGACCAGTTGAAGCAAATAAGTGCCTGCAGGTAGCTGACCAAGATCAAGCCTAAGCTGCTGTTGGTGGATTGTATTCGTTGCCTGAATGGGTTGTCCATTGGCATTGAATAATTGAATACTCATCTTTTCGTGGATAAGTGATTCGGACAAGGAAACGAAGAGCTCTTCTTTGACTGGATTGGGAAATACCCTCGCCCATGCTTGTTCCTGTTCAGGTTCTTCCACGATGGGTTGTACCTGAATGACGTTTGGTTGCTGATAACCAGCCGTCAGGATACCATTGCCGGTGTAAGAAGTACCTGTGACAGGTTCTCCTATGGTCCAGCTTATGGACATGGTTGGGGTTGTTCCCACTCCGCCATGAGCGCTTGTTACCTGTTGGGCCTGAGCTGACAAACAGAAAGCCAGGCCGCAAATGGCAAGTGCATTGCGGAATAACATCTATAATGGTTTTAATGAAAAATCTGTGTATTTGGCTAAATAGCCCGAGAATCGAATCAGGGGGGTAACAATCTACGCGTTCCAACAATATACAAAAAATACAAATATATAGGAAGTGTAAGGCAAAAAACGGCTCTGTTTTCTTGACTACTATATATTTTGATGCTCCATAAATCGTTTCATTTTTGTAGCTTGTCTGCTTTAATCAATCAAATTTCATCAACTTATTCTTTGAAAACAAACCATCAATATATGCTTCGCTACCTATCCGTATTAAGCATCATCCTATTCTTTGCGAGTTGCAAAACGACCAATAATTCTGCCGGCAGCTTGTTCACCCTTTCGGGAAATAATCCATTTTGGACAGCAGAAATAACGAAGTCTGGAATTATATTTGAGGAGTTGGGCGTTGGCAAAGTTACTTATCCATTTCGCGAAAGCGAAAATAGCGGAGACCTTACGATTTTCCTGACCAGTAAAATGATCAATGGTGAAAAAAACTGGCTAAAAATTACGCTGGTAGAAACGCCTTGCCAAGACTATCTAGCTGGTAGCAAGCGATTGCCGTATAAAGCAGAAGTTGAAAAAGATGGCAAAATCTACTATGGATGTGGCCGTAAATAATTGAAATAGCTTCCCACAATAAATAGGCAATGCCTGACAAAACCGCAATCTGCGCTTCAGGTACTTTTTATTTGGCTTATATTTGTTAGAGAAGTGTTTGTGAAAACGCGATTGATATAGGCCAATATGACTAATTTACCAAGAACGATTAGTTTTTTGTTGATGCTTTGGTTGTGCGCCTGCAGTTCCAAACCATATTTACTTATCAAAAATGTAACTGTTTTTGATGGCCAAATGGTGCATGAAAAAGTTCATGTCGTGATCGGTGACACTTTGTTATTGGATGTTTCGGAAGACCTCAATCCTCGTGTTTATGATCAGGTTATTGACGGTACAGGGATGACGATACTGCCTCCCTTGTTGAATGCACATGTACACGTAAGAAGTCCTGAAAATTTGCAGGAAGCATTGCATTCAGGTGTATTTGGATTGCTAGATATGTTTTCTACCGATCAGCGGGCTCAATATCTTCGAAGTTTTAATGATTCGCTGAGATATAGTCGGTTTTATTCATCAAATGTGGGGGCGACGGTAGCCGGAGGGCACGGTACTCAGTTTGGGGTGTCGATTCCGGTAATAAGTGATTCTTTATCTGGACAAACGTTTGTAAATAACCGAATTGCACTCGGAGCTGATTATATCAAAATAACGCACGAGCAGAGTATGGCTCGGATGCAGCCTGCACAAATAAAGGAAATTACTCAAGCTGCTGAGAAACATCAAAAAAAGGTCATCGGCCATATTTCCGCCTTGACGGACGGCCTGGATTTGATTACAAATGGGGTTCATGGCCTTGCTCATATTTGGTATCGAGCTGGTTCGATTGCTAATCAAGAACAACTTAAGACCATAGCTGATCGGCAAGCTTTTATCATTCCAACACTTTCTGTTATCGAAAAAGTACTGGAACGGGCAAAAGAAATTGGCGTAGAAGATCAATACCTAAGCATGGAAGAAGTGCAGTTGGAAGTGCGCAAAGCCCATGAAGCAGGCATAAGGATATTGGCAGGAACAGATGCACCGAATTATGGATTGAATTACTCTACACAATTGTTTGAGGAACTGGCTTTGTTAAAAGCGTGTGGAATACCAGATCAGGAAATTTTAAAAATGGTGACTTCCAACATTTACGAAAGTTTTGAACTAAAAGCCTTTGAAAAACTGGAGGCCGGAAGCCCAGCAAGTTTTATCTTAGTAGATGGACAACCGCACAAGAATATACTTCACCTGAAAGCAAATAAAAGAATCTGGAAAAACGGAACCGAAATCGCTTCCTAAGCCAGCATAACATTAATACAGAAAATAAAACCTGAAAATTTATAGATATGAAGATTAGAATACCTATTCTGCTTACGTTAGCAGCTCTGCTAATTGCAGGTGTTTTTCTTTTACAACAACCTAAAACCGAAAGACCTGCACCTACCGACACCATTATTAAAGAAGGTGAAGAAGAAGGTGATAATCAACTCAAACGCGAAGTCTGGATCGAAAATATGCACCGTACTGCCGAAGGCACTAACTGGCGCGAAATGGAATACATGACTCAAATGACTCGTCACCGACTACGCGCTGAAAGTGGTATTTCAGCAAGAAATGAATGTGAAGACGAATGGGTAGCAGATGGCTTGATCAATGGTCGCTGGGCCGAAAGAGGTAGTATCAATCAGGCGGGTAGTGTATTTGATATCGAATATGATCCGGTAGCAGATCGCATCTGGTGTATCTCGGCTGGTGGTTCGCTCTTTACGTCAGACCGCTACGGCCTCAGCTGGGAAATCGTGAATCAAGACCTGCGTTTTAGCCCCGGTATTTTGAAATTTATTGAGACAGATAACGGTCGTAGAATGATCGCGTTTATCAATGAAATTCCTCATTATTCAGATGATGATGGTTTGACTTGGACAGCTGCAAGTGGTATTTCTCATAATGATAGCTGGGGAACTTTCCACCATCCAGTCATTACGACAGATGATGATGGCAATCATACCATTTATGTGTTGGCAAAGCCTTCTTACTGGACGAATTTTACGTTGTACCGCTCACAGGATAATGGCGAAACTTATCAGTCTTTAAGCCAATTGAGTTCTAATTTTGCAGACCGTTTTGCTTTGACTATTCCGCACCACAGTCAGGAGGTGCTTTTAGCTGAAAAGCGAGATGATGAAAGTGGTCGCATCTACCGTATCAATCCTGAAAATGGTGCTTTGACTTGGTTAAATGCAGATGGCCAATCATTTGGTTTTGGTGGCGAACGTGCGAATATCACTGCTTGGAGTGACGATGAAATAACGCGCATCTACGCCTATGTGGGCGATGATACCGAAAATATCCAGGTGATGCAGTCTACTGATATGGGAATCACTTGGACCAATATGGGGCAGATGCCAACGCGCCCTTGGTCGGTAGCCATGTATGTGATGCCTTCCAACCCGGATGTGCTGATGTACGGCGAAGTAGAATGTTACCGAAGTACAGATGCCGGTGCGACTTGGGAAAAGATCAATGACTGGTGGGAATATTACGATCAGGTAGATTCCAAAATCCACGCAGACATCATGGACTTTAATGAATTTGAAACGGCGGATGGTGATCCATTTCTTTATGTAAGTAACCACGGTGGTATCACGTACACAACCAACTACATGGTCAATCAGATCAATATTGGTATGGAAGGCCTGAATGTAAGTCAATATTACAGTGTTCGTACCGATCCTTCTAATCCGGAGTATGTATATGCCGGATCACAAGATCAGGGTTTTCAGCGCTCGTCAACTTTTACAGGCGCAAGTGCGGATGTAGAGTTTTTCAATCAGGTTATTTCTGGTGATTATGGCCATATCGTATTTTCAAGTGATAATGGCCTTTGGACAGTTTACCCAGGTGGATGGGTGACTTATTACCAGTCTCCTCAATTTGGCGGGTATACTACTTCGTATGACCTTCAATCTGATAACGAATCTGTTTGGTTGCCACCATTGATGGCTTCATCAAATGAAGATGAGGTAGCCATTTACATGGCTGGTGGAAATATGGATGGTGGTCCTGGCTCCAGAATTATTAAACTGAATTACGAAAATGGTGTGATCACGCCTTCTCAAAGCGAGTTTGATTTTCTTAATGAAGGTGGTGGCGAAGTGTCGGCTTTAGGCAATACGCCGCTAAATCCGAATAAAATGTACGCTGCAACGACCAATGGTCGCTTCTTTTACTCCAATGATGGCGGCGATAGCTGGGATCAGACTGCGATCTTCCTACCAGGTGGTCACTACTTATATGGTCAGGCTATTTTGGGCTCAAAAGTAGATGAAAATACCGTTTACCTTGGTGGTAGTGGTTATGATAATCCTGCTTTTTACCGATCTACGGATGGCGGACAGACTTTTGTCGATAAGAGTGAGGGTTTACCTTCTACCTTGATATTTGACTTGGCGTCAAATGAAGACGAAAGCCTTATTTTTGCAGCAACCGAAGCTGGTCCTTATGTTTATATTACGGATCAGGAGCAATGGTTTGACTTGAGTGGTTTTTGCGCGCCTGCACAAACTTACTGGTCTGTCGAATTTGTGGAAAGCGACAATACTGCTCGCTTCGGAACCTATGGCCGTGGTATCTGGGATTTCCAAGTAAACGAGCTAGTCAATTCCACGGAAGTGGCCAAAGAAGTAGCTGCATTGGAGGTATTCCCGAATCCGGGTAATGGTAATTTCAGCTGGCGTTTGGCTAACATTCAGCATCAAGAAGTACAAGTGCAAGTATTTGATCTCAACGGGAAGTTGCTCAGTCAGCAGGCTTATCAAACAGCTGTGGGGCAATCGCTGGAGACTCCACTTGATTTGACTAGCCAACCATCGGGTAACTACATTTTGGTGGTTCGTGATGGTCGTCAAGTATTTACAGAACAACTGATCATTCAACGATAAAAAATAAGGCTGCTTCTGCTCAGTCGGGAGCAGCCTTTTCAAATACTAGTTTTTGAAAGCTTTCTGGCTGTATATTCGACAATTATTTCAGGCGGAATATTACCGCAATATCGCTACCCTCATCACGGGTTCTTCGCTTTCGCAAATCATTCTTATTGGGCTTACCCCTATTCTAAGCCGTTTGTTCGATCCAGCTGATTTTGGATTGTACTCGGTTTTTCTCACCATTGTAAGTTTGTTGGGTATTATGGCTACTGGTCGTTATGAAGTAGCGATACTATTGCCCAAAAAAGAATCAGAAGCACAACATTTGTTTCAGTTAAGTACAGCACTGGGCTTGAGCTTTGCATTTTTACTTCTTTTGTTCATTCCATTTCTACAGCCGTTTTTAGTCGAGTGGTTTGGATCAGATTATCAGCTCATTTATTTCTGGTTGCCTTTTGCGCTGGCAATGCAAGTGTTGCTACAAACAAGTAGTATTCTGGCCAATCGGCTAAAACGTTATGGCAATATCTCTTGGAGTCGCATCGTGGGTAGCGGTACGACCAGTGGTAGCAGCCTGGCTTTTGGCTGGCTGCAAGTGCGTCCATTGGGTTTGATTTACGGCAAGTTAATTGGTATGGCAGGGGAGGTGGCATTGCTGTTGTGGGGCTTACGCCAAAAACTGATGCTTCCTGGCGCCAATTGGCGCCAAAATTGGAAAACGGTAATGCTTCGATACCGAAGTTTTCCGCGCTATTCTACCTTTGAGGCCTTATTGAATGTTGGCCACAAACAGCTACCGGTTCTGGCATTGACTGCGCTGTTTGGCTTGTCTTCTGCCGGTTGGTATTCGCTGGCGAATACTTTGCTTAGCAAACCATTAGGCATTGTAGCAACTTCTTTTTCGCAAGTTTTTTATCAACAGACAGCAGCAGACGAGGCGAAAGGCGTGCATACACTGAACCGATTCTTCATGAAGAATTTATGGCTATTATCTGGTCTGGCATTGCCACCAGCAGTAGTGGTTATGGTTTTTGGGCCACCTATTTTTGCTTTTGTCTTGGGGGAAGAGTGGTATTTATCAGGTGTTTATGCTGCTTGGTTGATGCCTTATTTGTTTGTTAATTTTTTAAAAACCGCCTTTTCAAGTTTGGTGGATATCAAAAACAAAATTCGCCAGAATGCCCGTTGGGAAGGTGTTTTCCTCTTAAGTGGAATATTGGCCTTCAGCCTTGGCTGGCATTTCCAACAAGCATTACTGGCTATTCAGGTGTACAGTGTTTTAGGTACTGTTCTTGGTGTTATACAGGTTTATTGGTTTTATACATTAACGTCCATAGACAAACAATGGCATTAATACCCTGGATTATTAACAGCTGGCACTGTTTGCAAATAAGCCCAAATGGCTTGTGCCTCCTTATCGGTAAGTGCCGTTAGTTTTAGCATCGGGTATTTTAAAGCCGGCCCTTCTGGCCGAATACCATATTTGATCGCTTGTACAAATTGATCCTCTGTCCATGAACCGATTCCGGTTTCTGTATCCATTGTAATATTTGGTCCGGCAACAGTTTCTCCTTCATAGTTGAGCAACTGAGCTCCACCTCCCATAAACCCAGGTGTTTTGGTAGGCTCTAGTTCATTGGCGGTTTCGAGCGCAGCACTGTGGCATACATAACAGTTGTATACCGCTGTCGCTAAATATTGGCCGTGAGCTACCTGATTGCTTGTATCAGGCTCCGGAATATTGGTCTTGTAAGGATGTGGTTTGATCGCCAGATTCATCAGTAGTTTCAGAAAAAAGCTGGGCTGCGATACCTGTGAAGGTTTATCTGAAGCTGCAACGAGCGGATCATCAGATCGGAGAAATGCAATAATGCTGTAGATATCTTCGTCTGACATATTTGGCCATTTTGGCATATACACAGGAGCGTGTTGGCCATCTTTTTTGATACCGGTTTTGAGCAAGTAGGCCAACTCTCCATCGGTATACCGACCAACCCCGGCAGTAGGATGATTGGTTATATTTGCTGAATAGGCAGGGCCAAATGATTCCGGAATATCGAGTACTTTTTTCCCTTCCATCATGCCGTTTTTTGATTTGTGGCACTCTGCACACATCATAGTAACCAGTTTTTTGCCTTTTTCAAGGCGAGCTGGCGTAGCCTCTACACTGAGGTCTGGGGCTTCGTTTTCGTAAGAAGGCACCCCCTTCATCTGAATGGTAGCTGCGCCTATTCCGAGCAATAGGACGATAGCACCCAAGATGATTCCGAT
>JALEHC010000257.1 GCA_022763215.1 Saprospiraceae bacterium | reverse complement strand
CATACAGCCGCTATTATGCCTGGGGGTGCCTTTCGGCAAATGGGAAGCCAGCAGATCAATCAGATTATGGCTGTCAATTATCAGGGTATGGTCAATGTTACGCAGACCGTCCTGCCTTTCCTGCTTGCGCGAAATGCAGGTCAACTCGTAGTGCTTGGCTCGGTGGCAGGCGTGCTGCCCCTACCCCACTTTGGCGCCTACGGCGCCAGCAAATCAGCTACCAATTTTTATATGCAAGTGCTGATGGCGGAACATGCCGATAGTGAGGTCCAATTTTTATTGGTATGTCCAGCTGCGGTTGACACCCCGCTCATTGACCAGGCAACGGAGCATGGCCCCTGGTTTTTGCGTAAGCAAGCCAGTGGATTTAGGATAGCAAACACCGATCAAATCGTTAGAGCTATTGATAAAGCGCTTCGGAAGAAGCAAAAAGTCATCTACCCCGGCGATGCTTGGTGGATACAGCTATTTTACCGCTGGATGCCAGGCTTTTCTCGGTGGATGGGACAAAAATTAAGCTAATGCAGGATACTAGTCTTTCTTTTGAGATTAAAAATGTCGAAGCAGCCAAGAAGGTCTTTGATGAATTGGAGCCTGTTGGGCTTGAGTTTATGTATGGCCAATGGTATGGCTGGGAATGTTTGACCGGCCACCCGATGGAAGGAATGCTGGAAGCTTCCGGCTGGTATGGTAAGTGGTTTGAAAGCCCGGAGCATGTACATCCACTATTGCTGTGGAATAGCGGCAAACGATCACTTTATGCTGTTAATCCAGGATTGGTATTTGTATTTACCCGTTTGCATTTGCCGAAAAGCATCATAAAGCTAATGTCCGCTTTCGCAAAACCGTTTGTACAGACACGGAGGTCGAGAGCCCGGTTACGCATGATGGAGTTTCGAGGAAAAGTAAGTGCGACGATGTGCTACGATCAGCTGCCGATACACGATGCTTTCCGAAAGGTAGACGAACAAACCGTCATGGGCTGGATGGATAATAAGGCAGACCAGCAATCCTATTTTTTCTTTTTGCGCAAAGCAAAAAATGTATTGGACGTACGAGGATTGCGGTAAAGAACAAGATTGTTTGAAGGAAGAGATAAGACAACAAAGCCCCGCCAAAAGGCGAGGCTTCGAAGATTATTTTCAAGATGTGATTACATCATGCCTGGCATACCACCTGGCATTCCGCCTGGAGCGCCGCCCATTGGAGCTTCTGGCTCTGGCTTATCGTTGATCACACATTCAGTAGTCAATACCATACCTGCGATAGAAGCAGCATTTTCCAAAGCAATACGTGTTACTTTAGTTGGGTCGATTACACCAGCTTTCTTCAAGTCTTCAAACTTGTCTGTGCGAGCGTTGTAACCAGTACTTCCCTTGCTGTTCATTACGCGCTGAAGGATAACAGAACCCTCTACACCTGCGTTGTCTGCAATTGTGCGAAGTGGTGCTTCTAGCGCCTTCTTAACAATCTGGATACCGATCGTCTGGTCTTCGTTAACACCTTTCAGGTTTTTAACGGCGCTGATAGCGCGAACCAAAGCTACACCACCACCAGGAACGATACCTTCTTCTACAGCAGCACGTGTTGCGTGAAGTGCATCATCTACGCGATCTTTCTTTTCTTTCATTTCTACTTCCGTAGCCGCACCTACGTACAATACAGCCACACCACCTGACAACTTAGCCAAACGCTCTTGAAGCTTTTCGCGATCGTAGTCAGAAGTAGTTGATTCAATCTGCTGCTTGATCTGGTTGATACGAGCCTGAATCATTTCTTCTTGGCCAGCACCATTTACAACAGTAGTGTTGTCTTTATCAACAGTGATTTTTTCACAAGTACCCAAGTGTTCCAATTCAACACCATCCAACTTGTAACCTTTCTCTTCAGAGATCACTGTACCACCTGTAAGGATGGCGATATCTTCCAACATTGCTTTACGACGGTCACCGAAACCAGGTGCTTTAACAGCAACAACTTTCAGGTTTCCGCGAAGACGGTTTACAACCAAAACACCTAGTGCTTGGCTATCGATATCTTCAGCGATGATCAAAAGTGGACGACCTGCACCTACTGATTTCTCAAGGATAGGCACGATGTCCTGCATGTTAGAAATTTTCTTATCGTGGATCAGAATGTATGGGTTGTCATACTCTGTGATCATGTCTTCTGCATTCGTTACGAAATACGGAGACAAATAACCACGATCAAACTGCATACCCAGTACTTCTTCGACATAAGTGTCAGTACCTTTTGCTTCTTCTACTGTGATGACACCATCCTTGGTAACACGCTTCATTGCATCAGCGATAAGGCTACCAATTTCGTCATCATTGTTAGCAGAAACAGCACCAACCTGGCGGATTTTTTCAAAATCATCGCCAATTACTTCAGACTGTTCTTTAAGGTTACTGATAACCGCTTTAGTAGCTGTATCAATACCGCGCTTCAGGTCCATTGGATTAGCACCTGCTGCAACATTTTTCAAACCAGCTGCGATCATCGCTTGCGCTAAAACGGTTGCAGTAGTCGTACCGTCACCAGCGATGTCAGCAGTTTTGGAAGCGACTTCTTTAACCATTTGTGCTCCCATATTTTCAACTGCGTTTTCCAGTTCAATTTCTTTAGCAACCGTAACACCATCTTTGGTGATTTGAGGTGCACCGAAGCTTTTCTGGATAACTACATTTCGACCTTTTGGTCCAAGGGTTACCTTAACTGCATTGGCAAGAGCATCCACACCATTGCGCAATGCCTCTCTAGCATCTCTATTAAAGCTAATTTCTTTAGCCATTTTCTGTTAGGTTTTTTTTGGATTCGATGAAAAAAATAAATGATTTGACTATGGCTAATCAAATCATCCCAATACTACAAGAATGTCGTCTTCACGCATGATCAGGTAGTCAGTACCTTCATAGTTCAACTCCTGTCCGGCGTACTTACCATAAAGTACGATGTCTCCTACCTGTACGGTCATAAGGTTACCATCTTTACCTGGTCCAACTGCGATAATTTCACCTCTTTGAGGCTTTTCCTTTGCAGTATCAGGAATAATGATGCCACCTGCTGTCTTTTCTTCAGCAGGAGCTGGCTTGACAACAACTCTGTCATTAATGGGCTTCAAACTCATATTGCTATAACTTTTTATATTAAGTCAAAAAAGTTTTTTTAAACACTCACTATCTATCATAGAGTATGCCAAACGCAGATTTATGACATTTTTGCAGTTTTCGGACAATGTAGTACCGAAGGAGGCTATTTTTCTCGATGAAAAGCTGACAGTATTTGACAAAATGGCAAAAAAATAGCCTGACAGTATAACTGCCAGGCTATTTGGTTGTTGTCGGAAGTCAGCTTACTGAGTCAGTAACTCTGTTCCGATCTCACCACCTTGACCAACCATTAGTGTTGTGATGATACACAATACAAATAATACTACTGCCAAGTACCAAGTTATTTTTTCGATAAAATCTGTTGATTTTGCTGCACCAAACATCTGGTTTGCAGAGTTCCCACCAAATGTAGAATCAACTCCACCGCCCTTTGGGTTCTGGATCAAAACTGCTCCCATAAGCAACACTCCCACCAGGGCAATAATTACGGTCATAAACATTAGCATACCAAAAGTATTTAATTAATCTTTCTGTTAGAATCGCAAAGAAACAACTTTTGCAACAATAAATCAAACCTTTAGCTCTTTATTTCCGTTTTCAGCTGGTCTATCTTTTCCATGTATTTGGGGCCGTTTTTAGGAAACAACAACATCAAACGTTCGTATATTTCGATCGCCTTGTCGTAGAGTCCTTGTTCTTCCAGCAAATTGGCTAATGTCTCAGAAGCAATTCCAGCATTGTCTTTCACACTTTTTTCAGCAAAAGCCATTGCTTCGGTCTGCTTCTTTTTCTTTTTCTTCTTCTTAGGCACTTTCACCTCTTCCAACTTGATTTTTGGCTTTTTCTTTGCCTTCAAACTTAAAGCTGCTTTGGGAAGCGGTGCTGGTGTCACTGACTTTTTGGCAGCAGTTTTTACTGGTTCTTTTGCAAGATGCTTCAGCCAATCACTTGTAATAGCTACGATACTAGCATGATGCAATGGCAGATGATCTGCAATTAAAGCAGATGGTTCCGTTTCAGTCGATTCTTCCGGAGGAAGCAAATCTAGTGCTGGTGCTTGTCCAAGTTGCAGATCCTCGAGATCCAGTTCAAATTCTGGTTCCTCGTCTGGCATTTGGCGAAAGCCAGCCGCAAATGGTTCTTCTTCTGGCTGGTGATCATCCTTGACATTATTTCCCGTTGGGTCGTGGACAAGCGTCTCTTCAACCTGTTCCATTTCCCGAAGTTCGAGTACCTCTTCATTCAGGATGAAATTTTCTTCTTGTGGTACCTCGAGTGGCTTCGGTGCCGATTTGAACTGTTGAAATAGAAAAGTACGATCAAAGCTGTACGTGGCTGCCTTTTCTAAATTATGTTTAAAGTCTTTGTTTTGATCAATTTGGCTTTTGAGCAGTAACAAATACCTCAAATTTTGGCAGTACGGATACTCCATAACCAGGCTTTTGAGTTCCTGATAAGATATTTGATAAAGCTGTGTCGGATTTTTCAGATAAGCCGCAAAATTTTCTGCATTCATACCTACTGTTTCGTTTCTATTGCGGAAGTGGTTTTCTTTCTATTATAAGTTGCTCAATATACAATTATTGGCTATTTGTATCAAGCTGATTACGAATTGGCATTCAAAAAAGCTTTCAGCTTCGCGATTGCTCTTGCTCGGTGGCTGATTTTATTCTTTTCAGAGGCTTCCATTTCTGCAAAAGTAGTGTTGTAGCCCTCCGGCACAAATACCGGATCATAGCCAAAGCCTTCGGTACCACTCACTTGTTCTGCGATATGGCCATTACAAATACCTTCAAAAGTGTGTTTTTGACCATCGATAATTAAAGCGACCACTGTTCTAAAACGCGCTTTGCGGTTAGTTTGGTCTTTCAGCTTTCGCAAAACGAGCGCCATGTTGTCCTGTGCAGATCGCTGGGGGCCGGCATAAAACGCAGTATCTACTCCGGGTTCACCGTTTAAGGCTTCGATTTCTAAGCCTGTGTCTTCCGAAAAACAATCAACTTGATAGTGCTCATGCACGTATTCTGCCTTTTGCAAGGCATTGCCTTCGATAGTTCCAGTAGTTTCAGGTACTTCTTCCGTGCAGCCGATATCTTTCAAGCTTTTCACTTCGTATTGAGGCAGTAGGGCATTGACTTCGCGCACCTTATTTGGGTTGCCGGTAGCAAAAATGATTTCCTTCATCTTATTTGTGGATTGGGATTAAGATAAAAATTCAGCTTTTAATACATTCCAAAGCATAGCGGACATTTTTTTACCGCCCGATTGTCGTTCTTCATAGATGGCGGACAAATCGTCTACAAAAATAAGTCGAACATTGCTAAGCTTTACAGGCATATATGGCTTTGCGTTTATTTGTAGGCCAATTTCTTGAGGTTTCAGGCCGAACAGAATTGCCGTTTTCAGAGTTTTAAAGTGTGGTAATTGGGAAAGCAAAAACTGTTGATTGGGTTCCAGCGGCAAATAGGTGCAGTCGTCCTCTAGTTGAAGTTTGGCGGCAGCCAAAACTTTAGCCAAGAAATTGTTGATTTCTGAATCCGAATCGGGTTGACGATAAGCAATAAAAACCTCACTTGCCTGCTTGCCTTTCAGTACATTAGCCCAGTTGGGATTTTCCGGAAGGGCAAATATTTTGAATTGACTAAACTCTGGAATCAAAATAAAAATGCTTTTTAGGAAGTTTTGCCAAATTTAGTTTTGCAAAAATTACCTTATTTTTACTAATGTAGAATAAAACTATCATTCTAAGCGTAAAGCTAAAAATTTCTTGCCTATGAATTACAATATAAATGTAACCAAAACCGATGCTTCGCGACTTTCATCGGTCGATTTTGACAACATTCCTTTCGGTCGTGTATTTTCTGACCACATGTTTATTGCTGATTATAAAGATGGTGAGTGGCAGGATTTTCGCATTGTGCCTTTCGGCAAATTTGAAATGCACCCTGCGGCAATGGTTCTCCATTATGGCCAGGCTATCTTTGAAGGGATGAAAGCATCCAAAACTGTAGATGGAAAAGCGATGCTTTTCCGCCCAGAGATGCATGCCAAAAGAATCAATAATTCTGCTGAGCGTATGTGCATGCCAGCTGTTCCAGAAGATTTGTTTATGCAAGCATTGCACAGTCTGATTGATTTGGATAGCGACTGGATTCCACCTCAAGCAGGTAGTGCATTGTACATCCGTCCTTATATGTTTTCGATGGATGAATTTATTGGGGTAAAGCCTTCTCAAACGTATCGTTTTTGCATCTTTACTGGACCTGTAGGGCCTTATTATCCTAAGCCTGTCAGTTTGATTGCAGAGCAAAAATATGTTCGTGCGGTCAAAGGAGGAACAGGTGAAGCAAAAGCTGCTGGTAACTATGCGGGTTCTTTGCTACCTGCCAAAATTGCACAAGAGAAAGGATATGACCAGGTAATGTGGATGGACGGAAAAGAATTTAAGTACATTCAGGAAGTTGGTACCATGAACATCTTCTTTGTACTGGACGGAAAAGTCGTAACGCCTTCTACCGATGGTGCTATTTTGAAAGGTATCACGCGAGATAGTATCATAAAGCTTTTGACTGCAAAAGGTATACAAGTAGAGGAGCGACCAGTAGCGATTGATGAGATTGTGGAAGCACATCAAGCAGGCAAGCTGGAGGAAGTATTTGGTTCAGGTACAGCAGCTGTAGTGGCTCATGTCGAAAAAATTGCATACAAAGATACAGAGATGATGTTACCGCCTATGGAAGAACGCAAAATCGGAGCGATGATTAAAGAGGAAATTGATGGTTTGAGAGCAGGGACGATTGAGGATAAGAACGGATGGGTAGTACCTGTAAAGAGTACCATTATGGAGAATGCATAAATAAAATTTGATTTAATAGAAAAGAGGCTGTACCAATTGGTGTCAGCCTCTTTTTTATTATTTTTATCTTTCGAATTTCTTTTTTAATACGCCTTCCTTATTGACCCATTCAGGCAATGCATAAGAAAAGCCCCTTCCTTCATATTTTAATTTTAATAAATCACCTCTTCGATTAGCAAGTTTATGGATACTTCTATTTAATTTGATTTTGAAATCTTCGAGATCAAATTTTTCACCTTTACTATTAGAATCAGCTTCCGCTAAATCGATAAGCTCTGCTGAAATTAAAGGTTTTCCATGTGATTCTAGTTGATGAATTACAAATTCGTCTGTTTCTGACAATTTGTAACCTTTCCTTCTTGGCTTCTTAGAAACGATTTTCATCTTTCCGGTTTCCTCTCCGTTGGTTTTCTTTGAAGGACGACCTCTACGAGAAGAAGTGCTTGTAGAAGAAGCTGTTTCAGTAGAGCTTGAACCAGTAGTTTCGATATTTGGAATCTCTACTACTGGTTTTTCCTGCAGTTCACCTTCCAGTTCTTGAATGGTTTTCTGCGTTTTTTGTAATTGATAACTGAGCTTTCTGACCTCGCTATGGTAGCGTCCGATCAGCTCTTGGAGCTCAGAACGGTTTAGACTTAACTTGTTCATGATACATTGTGCTATTTAGTTGTTCAATTTAATTATCAATGCGTAAATTTAAGCTAAAAAACTAATAAAATCAAAATCTATTAATT
>JALEHC010000256.1 GCA_022763215.1 Saprospiraceae bacterium | reverse complement strand
GTAGTTGAGCTGGCCATATTGAGCATAATTAGCACTGCTCACCAAAAAGATGAAAATAAAAAGTGTAAAAATTCTCATAATTCAGATTTAGTAAGTAGTTAATACTACTGGGGTCTTGAGTTTCAACGCTGATAATCAGCAATATAGTGTTTTAGAGCCTTTCAGGCATTAATTTCTTTAATTCCTGTACTTTTTCCATAAGCCAGGGTTTGTTGAAGATGCTTTTTTCCTGGATTTCGGCCTCCAGTTTTTTCAGATCGTGTCCCCACTTTTGATTGTTTTGATACTCTTTTCTTGTTCTTAGTTGAGCCGCCTTGCGGGTCAATTTGAATAATTGAATATAACTTTTCCTTCTCGAATCAGCGAGTAACTTGTTTCTACTCAGATACTGCCTAAACGAATCCGTCAAGGAATGTAAAGCTTCGTATTCGTCCAGATCGTAGTAGGTACGCAGTAACAGCACCTTGGCGCCCAGAGAATACCTCAAGTCACTATACTCTACTTTTACCAATAATTCAAGTACCTGATCCAATTGTTGGGTGGCATAATAGTAAGATGCCAGATTGAATCGATAAGCATTATCGACCGATTCTGGTGGTAGTTTTTCTTTATATTTTTCAATAAAGGACTTGACCCAAGCAGTCTCTTCAAGCAATAAACCTACCGTCACTATATTTTTGTAATGCCATTCAGAGAGGAAGCCTTTTTCCAACAAAAGCCCTTCCTGTAGTTGCAATTGATACAATTTGAAGATTTCTTTAAGGAAATCGTACTTCCCCCTATTGATTTGCTGGGCACAGTAATTCTGAAAATAATTATAAATTGTTTTGGTTTCTTCGATGGAAAACAGTCGGGTAAGTTTTTCGAGATAAGGCAATGCATCATAATAATATTGCACGTCCTCCTCTTTCAACATCCGGTAAATCCGGTAATAGACCTGCACCACAGGATATTCAGCGTAACGGTCGGGATGTTCATCCATTTCCTGCAATAAGTAATCGAGCAAGGAAGCCTGAAAATCCATTTTCAGCAAATTAGAACGGACGTGCATTTCGCAAGCATCGCGCAGTTTTTCGGCCAGATAAAAAATATCCAGATTAAACTGTCTGACCTGGAGGTTTTCGTCCTTTTTACCGAGGCGAGTTTCCGTAAAGTAATTATCTGCTTCGGTCACCAATTCAAAGTGTTGTTGAAAATACCAGCTATCACGTCGAGATTGTTTCGTGAGCTCTTTTTCTGACTTTTGAAACTCCTTTTCAAAAAATGGATACAATTTTCTTCTTCTTAGCTGTCGCAAAAATAAAAGCCGACGTTCCTGTTCTTGGTCTTCTTGTCGCAACTCCTCCTCTATCAGAAAACGCTTGAGCAAACGCATCGAATAAGTAAAAATGACTGCTATTTTCACTTGGTTAAAAGTAGCTTCGCCAATTATTTTTTGAAATAATAATTCTCGATCACAGTTTTTCTCATTAAAATCAGGAAAAATATCAGATAGGTACTCAATCAATTGACGCACTTTTTCATGCTTATTGAAATAAGGTGAACAAGCAAACTCCCGAAATCGAGTCATCTCCTTTCGGTCAAAAGTTTTTAAATATTCAATAAGCTTATGCGTATACATAAAAAATTCAAAAATAAAAAACAGATAAATAATTGTAAATCAATAACTAATCAAATTAAAACCTCCTGAAAACTAATCATTTTTCTCAAAAACTAGTTAAAGAAGTTCTTTTTATTTCATGCACTTAACGGCATTTTTGTATTGTGAGCATGAATCAAATACCAAATGGAGCAAAAGAATATAGATATTGCCACAAATCATTATTCTACAGCCCATTACAAATTTACCCAATGCGCTATAAAATGATTACCAAATCTTACAATACCATGAACCAAAAGCTTTCCCTATTTACTTTTATTTTCCTGCTGAGTACATTGACCTTGCAGGCACAGCTCCCGTCTTGCCTTCAGTTTGAAGGGCTCGATCCAAATACCAGCTACGGCTCCAACACGACTTATGAGCCGGGTGATGTATTTCATACGGAGCAACAGGTCAATATGAGCCTGGAAACATTCTACTACCCAGACGGTTCATCTGCATTCTGGAATCTACAAACGACTACCAATATCTTTAATGAATTTCCGGATGCCAGCGACCAATACCTCTTTATCAGCAATATCAATCTGACGTTCGACCTAACACCACTGGAAAATACTTTTGATCAGCTTTGTTTTTCATTTTTTGATGGAGGTGGTGTCGAAAACCTAGCTATCAATGGCTCTGATCCTATAGTAGTGGACAATCTACAACAATTACCAAACGATATAAATGGCGTAACAATTTCTGTTCAAACCAATAGCGAAAACCCCAATATAGGTGAATTATGCTTGAGCGGAAATATACAAACACTGACCATCGGAGGGCAAGAGTTTGGACTGGATGCCCTCTGTTTTTTCCTTTCCAATGAATGCGATATCTCGAATATCGAAATAACGCCACAACCTTGTAATCCCAATAACATTTTTTATGCCGACGTGCAGTTTGATTACGCCAATGTCAATTCGGATGGCTTTACCATCTTTGGCAATGGCCAAAATTATGGTCAGTATGCTTACCACGAATTACCAATTGAAATTGGCCCATTTTTAGCCGATAGCTCTACTTACGAGCTGATTATCGAAGACCTTGGTGATGAAAGCTGTCAAGCTATTACCGAATTTACAGCGGAAGACTGTGTAACGGAATGCCCGATTAGTAATCTTCAAATTACAACGCCGGGCTGTAACCAAGATTCTGTTGATCTGTTTGTCGATTTTGAAAGTACAATGCTTAATGGCAATTTCCTGCTTTACCTCAACGAGGAAGTATATGGGGAGTACGCGATCAATGAATTACCATTATATCTGCCAAATATAGATTTTGATACCAATGAAGTTATCGCCAAGGTGTGCTTGGGTTCTTCTGACTGTTGCCTCGATGTCCCCCTCTTTTTAGACGACTGCCAAAATAATTGCATCGGTTTTGAAGAACTTACACCTGGCGATTCTTTTGGTGGAAATGATGGTAATGTTGCAGGCGATACCCTACTACAGACCGATGCATACCACATTTTATTGCAGCCATATCTTTATGAAAATGGCAATACCGACTTTGTAACGCTCTTCGTCGAAGACGGTACTTTTCTGAACCCTGATCCGACAGAAGGGAATACGGTATTTCCAAGTAATATTAATATGGAAGTTAATTTTGCTGATCAACTGAATGTTGATCAGGTCTGCTTTGACTTCTATGATTTTGGCGGCAGCGTCAATCTGGGTGTGAATGGTTCTCTCGCTTTCGCGGAAGATTTCTCAAGCTTTCATGGACAAGAACTTGCCAATGGAGTCTGGGTGGATGTGTTTCAAAATGAAGAGTTGGATTTCCCGGCAGGAACGGTATGCCTGACCGGTACTATCGAACAATTAACCCTCGGTGGTCAAGAATTGACCATAGATGATATTTGCTACGAAGCTACGCTACCTGAATGCCACATCAACAACCTTTTGGCGGAAGCCCTAGCCTGTGATAATGACTCATTCTTGGTATTGTTGACCTTCGAACTAGATGATCCAAGCGCGCTCTCTGACGATTTTTTGGTCTACCAAAATGATAATCTATTAGGCGATTTTCCATTAAATAGCACCACTTCCGCATACACCCTTGAGCTGGGCCCATTTGCCGGAAACGGCGATACGCAATATGAATTTTCAGTAGTTGCTGGAAACGATATAAACGACTGTACGGCCAGCTATCAATTGGGAGGTATCGACTGCCAAGATGAAAGCTGCCGAATCGAAGACCTGAATGCTTACATTGAAGGCTGTGAAGCCGGAAATTATTTGCTGAATGTCGATTTTGATGTGATTAACCCTCAAAATCCATTCTTTGCTGTTTTTGTGAATGGTGAATTCATGGGTGAATTTACTTTTGATCAGTTTCCAGTTGTACTTGATGGAATTGAGCCATTTGCACCAGCTGGTGCTAACGGTCTGATCGTAGAAGTTGGAAATAGCAACAACCCAGAATGCGCAGCCGAGACTTTTGTCGATTTCATTGATTGTGAAGAAGATAACTGTGTACTTTTTGAAAATCTACTGATTGAAGGTGCTGGGTCTGCTTACGCAAATGAGCCGGGCGACTTCATTTACCATGAAAATGGGGTAAATCTATTTGTTGAATCATTTACAACCAACTCGAATACAGGTACTTTTGGAAACCTGTTGGTGAAAAATAAAGCCCAAGAGCCAAGCTTTACAGCCGCCAGCGGCCGATTTATTCAATTGGAAGAAATTGTAGCGAAGTTCACGTTTGATCAGACCGCCTCAGTCATCAACTTTGATTTTCAAGCCACTAGTGGCTTACTTAGTATCGCTGCCAATGGACAACCACCACTCTTTT
>JALEHC010000255.1 GCA_022763215.1 Saprospiraceae bacterium | reverse complement strand
CATAAGTACATAACCCCACAATCAATGCGTTGGCTTATCTTTTGCAGGAGCACTTGCGTGAAAATCGCGATGTACACGGCCTGCATAATCATTAAGCAGATCAATGACGCGTTGCTGGCTTGAAGAGCGAACGATCATTCCTACATGGTAGGCTTTGTTTAATCGCCAGACAATCTCCGGATCATTGAACGCAGATGTATCTGGGTGTTCAAAGCGAGAAAGTGAAACCAAGATACCGGCATAATCATTTCGAACTTCAGGCAGTTGATAAGGAATTTTTTTGGCCATGGCATCCTCTATCCGAGCCCATTCGGCCCACAAGTTAATACCAGAAGAGGCTTCTACCATTTCGGCAATATGTGCACCTCCTACACGCGAAGACGTTTCCAGAAAGTAAAACTGTCCGTCTTCATGAGCTTTGATAAATTCTGTGTGAGAAGCACTAAACTGCATACCAAACCCTTTCATTACATCTTCATTCATTTGCCGTAAGGCCAGATCATCCGGGCTGTCAAACTCCAGGGTATGCGTGCGGAAGATACCACCTCCATGTGCGACTTCAAATGGGGTGTTCATGTATTTGGAGTTGCGACAAAAAATAACTTTGCCATCTACGCTAAGTGCATCAGAGTGGAATACATCGCCTGGTTTGAATTGCTCAATGAGGTAGCGATGACGCTCGTCACCCAAGCTATGAACCACCTGCCATGCTTCTTCCAGTGTGTGTACCTTTTTGATACCGGCAGCCGATGCTTCCGAACGTGGTTTGATGAGCCAAGGGCCTTGTGTATTTTTCAGGAAGTGTGTAATATCGAGATCGTGAAACAAATCTGAAAAGCCTGGGATGCGAATGCCTGCTTCCTCTGCTTTCATGCGCATAGCCAGCTTATCGCGAAAATAACGAGCAGTAGTATATCCCATGCCCGGCACGCGGAACGTTTCGCGCAGATATGCTGCTTTTTCTACGTCAAAGTCATCGAGTGCTACAATGCGGTCAATTTTTTTGCTTCTTATCAAGTGAGCTAGTCCATCAATAATATCCTGGAATACTTTAGGCGAATTGCTATCGTCTTCCATATAAAAAAACTCATCTATGGATTCTCGAGGCCAAGCTTCGTGCTCCAGGTCTTTTTTTGTGAGTAGATAAACGGTGTTGCCGGCAGCTTTGCAAGCTTTCATAAAATCAACACCTTTGAAGTAAAAAGAAACACACAAAAAGGTCATTGACTGTTGACGCATGATTTTAGGTATTAGATGTCAATAATTGTTGAAAATAGGTAGTTAACAGGCGGATTCCAAAACCCGTTGCACTTTTTTGTACCGTAAATTCAGAATCACCAAATGCAACGCCCGCTATGTCGAGGTGGGCCCAGTTGGGGTGACTATCCGTAAATACTTCCAAAAATTTGGCTGCACCAATAGCTCCTGCAATCGGTCGGCCACTAAAGTTGCGCACATCGGCGACATCAGACTTCAAGTCTTCCTTGTATACATCCCAAATCGGTAAGGGCCACACCCGCTCTCCAGTCTGTTGGGCTGCTTGGCGTAGGCCTTGTTCTAGTTGGTTGTTATTCGTAAATAAAGCCGCAGCATGGTAGCCAAAAGTGCGCACTGCACTGCCTGTCAGCGTAGCCAGATCGATTAATACCTCCGGTTGGAAGTGTTTGACCATATAGGCAAGACCATCTGCCAATATCAAGCGCCCTTCTGCATCTGTATCAATAATTTCAATGGTTTTGCCGCTGTAAGAGTCAATTACATCACTTGGTTTGATCGACAGAGCGTCCACACTATTATCGGTAGAAGGAACGATGCCGATCAGATGAATCGGAAGCTGAAGTTTTGCCGTTGCTTCCATCGTACCTAGCACAGCTGCAGCCCCTCCCATATCGCTTTTCATATAGTGCATATTGGTCGAACCTTTGATAGAAAGACCTCCTGTGTCGAAAGTAACCCCTTTACCAACCAAACCCACTTTTGGTACATTTTCGACACCTTTGGGTTTGTACTCCATGATGATAAATACAGCGGGTTCTTCACTGCCTCGGTTGACGGCCAATAAGCCGTGCAGACCAATTTCTTTTGCTTTCTCTTTATCAAATACGGTTACATCAAAGCCATGTTTTCGGCCGCTGGCCTGAGCCCATGCTGCCAAGTCTTTCGGATGCTTTTTATTGGCTGGGGCATTGACGAGGTGCATAATTTCTTTTTGGCTGGAGCCAATTGCCTCGCCTTGAGTAATAGCATTTTCAGCCTGTTTTAACTGTGCTTCAGGCAAAAGTATGCTAATTTCGATGCCGTTATTTTGATTGAATGAATGTTGTTTGGTTTTGCCTTTCGGCGAATAAGCCGGTGGCTGATAAGTTCCTAGTTGAAGGCCATTTGCGGTAGCATCTACCCATTGTATTGCTTGGGTGTCAGTTAGGTTAAGCACACTGAGGTCTATCCCAAAATGCTGCTGTAGTTTACCATCTTGTTTATGGGTGAATGTGCGGATGGTTTTTAGTATTTCAGCAAATCCGGGATGTGTTCCAAATCCAAGTAGAATTGCTTTTTTGTTGCCATTGTATAAGAGCGTTAATATTTCACCTTGTTCGGCAGTAAACGCTTCCTGTATTTGTGTTTT
>JALEHC010000254.1 GCA_022763215.1 Saprospiraceae bacterium | reverse complement strand
CGGATACTTTTTGATGAGGAAGAAACAACAAACAAGCAGTAATTTTTAAAACCTTTTTGCAATGGCACAAATAGAAAAATTTAGTTATGACAACGCCATCGTGAGGAACTTCGCCTACGCGACCATTATTTTTGGTGCGGTAGGGATGTTAGCGGGTCTGTTGGCTGCCCTTCAGCTGGTATATCCGATCTTCAACCTTGGTTTGCCGGAAACGACTTTCGGACGAATTCGCCCTTTGCACACCAATGCGGCGATTTTTGCATTTGTAGGTAACGGTATTTTTACCGGGGTTTACTACTCCCTACAAAGACTATTAAAAGCTCCCATGTACAGCAAAACCCTGAGTAATATTCACTTCTGGGGTTGGCAGGCGATCATTTTGGCGGCAGCAATTACACTCCCACTGGGTATTACCAGTGCACACGAGTATGCTGAGTTAGAATGGCCTATTGATATTGCCATTGCAGCTATTTGGGTAGTATTTGGTATCAATATGTTTGGTACAATCTTGAAGCGTCGTGAGGAGCACCTTTACGTAGCGATCTGGTTCTATATCGCAACCTGGATCACAGTAACGGTTCTTCACATTGGTAACAACCTGGAACTTCCAGTTAGTTTGTGGAAGTCTTACCCTGTTTTTGCCGGTGTACAGGATGCTTTGATCCAATGG
Organism: Saprospiraceae bacterium; assembly: GCA_022763215.1. Taxonomy (GTDB): domain Bacteria; phylum Bacteroidota; class Bacteroidia; order Chitinophagales; family Saprospiraceae; genus JALEHC01. The sequence goes on along the minus strand of JALEHC010000254.1, from coordinate 10,932 downwards.
TGGTATGGTCACAATGCAGTAGCATTCTTCTTGACAACGCCTTATTTGGGATTGATGTACTACTACCTTCCAAAAGCGGCTAATCGTCCGGTATATTCCTATAAATTATCCATCATCCACTTCTGGGCATTGATTTTCATTTACATCTGGGCAGGTCCTCACCACTTGCTATATACGTCATTACCTGATTGGGCTCAATCTTTGGGTACGGTATTCTCTGTGATGTTGATTGCTCCTTCTTGGGGTGGTATGTTGAATGGTCTATTGACACTTCGTGGAGCTTGGGACCGGGTTCGTAATGATCCTATTCTGAAGTTCATGGTAGTAGCGGTAACTGCTTATGGTATGTCTACTTTTGAAGGTCCAATGTTGTCTATCAAATCTGTGAATGCCATTAGTCACTTTACAGACTGGACAATTGGTCACGTGCACGTTGGTACATTAGGCTGGAATGGTTTCTTGACCTTCGGTATGTTGTACTGGTTATTGCCAAAGATTTTCAATACAAAACTACACTCTGTCAAACTAGCCAATGCACACTTCTGGGTAGGTACGCTTGGTATCTTGTTCTATGTCATTCCATTATACTGGGCTGGTTGGACACAAAGTTTGATGTGGAAGCAGTTTACAGCTGATGGTTTCCTTCAGTATGGTAACTTCCTCGAAACAGTAACACAGATTCTTCCGATGTATGGCCTTAGAGCACTGGGTGGTACCCTTTACCTCGCTGGTTTCTTCATTGGAGTTTACAATATGGTAAAAACAGTTCGCTCTGGTAAGCTAGTAGCTTATGAAGCAGCAGAAGCACCTGCACGTGAAAAGTATGTGGCGCACAAAGGCGAACACTGGCACAGATGGATTGAGCGTCGTCCGGTTCAATTGTTGATCGGTAGTGCAATCGTTATCCTAATCGGTGGTTTGGTAGAGATTTTCCCAATGCTTATGGTAGATAGCAATATCCCAACTATTGCTTCTGTAAAACCATATACACCACTTGAGTTAGAAGGACGCGACTTGTATATCCGCGAGGGTTGTTTGGGTTGTCACTCTCAGATGGTACGCCCGTTCCGTTCAGAAACAGAACGTTATGGTGAGTACTCTAAGTCAGGTGAGTTTATCTATGATCGTCCGTTCTTGTGGGGATCTAAGCGTACAGGGCCAGACTTGCACCGCGTAGGTCAGAAATACCCTGATAGCTGGCACTACAACCACATGCTGGACCCAGAGAGTATGTCTCCTAACTCCATCATGCCTCCATATCCATGGCTAATTGAAGATGACCTGGATTACTCACAGATAGAGGAAAAGATTGCTGTTTTGCGTAAGCTGGGTACACCATATCCGGAAGGCTTTGAAGATGAAGCTGCAGCAGACTTGCAAGCACAGGCAGCCAAAATTGCCGAGAGCTTGAGAAAAGACGGTATCGAAGACGAGAATCTGGAACAAAAAGAAATTGTGGCATTGATTGCTTATCTGCAACGATTGGGTACAGATATCAAGCCTGCACCACAGGCCGGCAATTAATATCCATCATCTAAAAAGCAAACGATATGTTTAAATATATTTTAGAAAACGCAGGCGACATCAACTGGATGGCCATCTTCGCCCTGCTCACTTTCTTTATCCTCTTTGTGATTGTTTTGATCACTACTTTCTGGAGTAAGCAGTCAGTTATCGACAGGCTGGCAAGCTTGCCTCTGGACGACAACAATACGTTAACCCTAGAAACATCTGAGCGTCATGAAAAATAGAATCTATAAATATCTGCTGGCCTTTGCGCCAGCATTCCTTCTCGCTGCATCGGTAACGGCCGAAGCAGTAGAAAAACAAGCCGATCCTTATTTCTATGATCGCCTGTTTAGCAATATGCTTTTTGCAACAGCAGGAGTGGTAATTATCGGAGCTATTTTGGCGCTGTTTTACCTGCTCAATATCATGGTCAAGGTTCAACAAATCAGAATTTACGAAGAGCAAGGTCTTGATGCTTACCTCTCTAAGGTAAAAGAGCAGAAAGAATCTTGGTGGAAACGTGCTTACAAGCGCTGGACAGATGTCGTTCCTTTAGAAAAGGAAAAAGACATCCTCATGGATCACGATTACGATGGTATCCGCGAGCTAGACAACAGCCTTCCACCTTGGTGGGTAGCTATGTTCTACATCACAATCGCTTATGCAGTCGTATACATTGGTATCCAACACTTCTCTGATTATGGCATGAGCCAGGAAGAAGAATACCAGGCAGAAATGGAGCAGGCGGAAGAGTCGATCAAAGCTTATTTGGCTAAACAAGCCAACTTGGTTGATGAAACCAATGCCGAACTATTGGATGATGATGCAAGCCTTGCTGCCGGTAAAGTTGTCTTCGATGAAAAATGTGCTGCTTGCCACGGTATGGCTGGTGAAGGTGGTGTCGGGCCTAACCTGACAGACCCTTACTGGTTGCACGGCGGTAGTGTAAAAGATATTTTCAAAACCGTGAAATACGGTGTGCCTGAGAAAGGTATGATTTCCTGGAAATCACAGTTACGTCCAGCAGAAATCCACAAAGTATCTAGCTATATCTTCAAGCTTGGTGGTACAAATCCGCCAAACCAGAAAGAACCACAAGGTGAACTTTACCAAGTGGACAACAGCGCTCCAGCAGATACTACGGCTCAGGCAGAAAAACTGAGTATGAACTAATTGTAATAAAAATTGTCTGTCCGGCTTTTTGAAAAAGGCCGGACGGCAATTTTCAAAATCGCATTAACAATGAACGCTGAAGTGCCAATTCAACAACAGGATCAAGAAAAATATCGGGACAAAATTGCCACCGTCGACCAAAATGGTAAACGTGTATGGCTGTACCCGAAAAAACCGAAAGGAAGATTTTACAACATCCGAACCATTTTCAGCTACTTGCTGCTTGCAGCACTTTTCGGAATGCCTTTTATCAAAATCAATGGCGAACCGTTTTTGCTGTTCAATGTCTTGGAAAGAAAATTTGTCCTCTTTGGTATTTTGTTCACTCCTCAAGACTTTCACCTGTTTGTATTGGCGATGCTAACACTGATGGTTTTCATCGTGTTATTTACGGTAGTGTATGGACGACTGTTCTGTGGCTGGGTTTGCCCACAGACCATCTTCATGGAAATGGTATTCCGAAAGATTGAATACTGGATCGAAGGAGATGCAAACGCACAACGAAGATTGAATAAAGCGCCTTGGAAAACCGAGAAAGTAATCAAAAAAGTAGGTAAGCAAATTATCTTTTTTGTCATTGCTGTTTTGGTAGCCAATACCTTCCTTTCTTATATCATTGGAGTGGAAGAGGTATTTCGCATTGCTTCCGAACCGATCAGCTCAAACCTTGGTGGGTTTGTTGCCATGATCTTGTTTAGTGCCGCTTTTTACTTTGTTTTCTCGTATATGCGCGAGCAAGTATGTATTGCCATCTGCCCTTATGGCCGCTTGCAAGGGGTACTGCTCGACAAAAACTCCATTGTGGTAGCCTATGACCATGTCAGAGGAGAGCCACGCGGGAAAATTAAAAAAGGAAAAGCTAAGAAAAACCCTGTTTCTGATATCCAGGCGGATGTCATGAAGGCAGGTACAGAAACGGCAGTTGCAGACTGTGCTCCAGCTACAAATGGTGGTGCTCAGCCAGAAGCCATCAAACAAGCACTGGGCGACTGTATTGACTGCAAGCTGTGTATCAAGGTTTGCCCAACAGGTATCGATATTCGAGATGGTACGCAACTCGAATGTGTAAACTGTACAGCTTGTATGGATGCTTGCGACGAAATTATGGACAAGGTAGGTCGCGAACGTGGCCTGATCCGTTACGATAGTCAAGCCGGTATTGAAGAAGGCAACAAGCGCATCTTTACACCACGAGTTATTGCTTACACAGCAGTGCTTACCGTTTTGCTTGGCGTCAATTTTTATTTGCTTAGTAGCCGATCTGATGTAGAGGCGGTCATCCTCAGAACTCCTGGTATGTTGTACCAGAAGGTCGATGAAAACAATATCAGTAACCTGTACAATTACCAGATTTTCAACAAAACGAAGGAGTCATTCCCGATTCGTTTTGAGGTAAAAGATCAGGAAGGTTCGATTCGGGCAGTAGGTGATGTTGCTCCGACCAAACCGAACGATATGACAGAAGGAGCCTTTTTTATCGATATGGCTAAAGCCAAACTAGATTCCAGAAAAACCAAACTAGTCATTGAAGTTTATTCTGGAGATGAACTAATCGACCGGGTCAATACGACCTTCCTCGGACCAGCAAAATAGAAAAAGTTTTTACCTAGTCAATAAGATTGATATATGGATGCTTTCTTTAAAGGAAGCATCCTTTTTCCAAAATTACAAAAGCCAAAAATCATGAAATTTCACTGGGGAACCGGCATCGCAATATTCTACACTATTTTTGCGGGCTCACTTATCTTTCAGGTCATCAAATCAACTCAATACGACAATAGCCTTGTTTCGGATGAGTACTACAAAGATGACCTGGCTTACCAAGAACATTACAATAAGCTTGTCAATGCCAAAGCACTGAGTCAGGATTTAAAAATCCACAACAAACCACAACAAGAATTAGTGGAACTCGTCTTTCCGGCTGAGCTTTCGCAAATTCAGGGAGAGATTGTTTTCTTCTGCCCATCCAATAGTCGCCTTGATTTTAAAGTTCCGATTGATCTGGAAAAGGGTAAAGTTCAAAAGGTAGAAACCAATGGCCTGAAAAAAGGATTGTGGCGTGTGAAAGTAGACTACCAATCTTCTGGAAAGGCTTATTTCAAAGAAGAAGTAATCAATATCTAAATGATACCAATCGAATTATGGACGGCTTTAATGCTGGGCTTTGCGGGCAGCTGGCACTGCGTAGGCATGTGTGGCCCCATCGCATTGGCACTCCCCTACCAAGGTATGCAACGATGGCAAATTGTCGGTAATGTATTACTGTACAATTTGGGCCGCATATCTACTTACAGCCTAATCGGTATGCTAATTGGCCTGATGGGGCGCGCCCTTTGGGTTGCTGGTATACAGCAGTATGTCGCCATTGGATTGGGAATTTTGTTTTTGTTAGCTGCATTCTTCTCCCTAAATCCGGAGACCTATATCAATCGTATCCCGCTAATGCGGAAATTAAATACCTGGGTACAAAAACAACTCGGGCAGTTTCTGAAGCGGGATCGTTGGTACAATTTTATGGGTATTGGTTTACTCAATGGCCTCTTGCCTTGTGGCTTAGTGTATTTTGCCATTGCCGGAGCATTGAGTAGTGAGGGTATTTTATCGGCAGGTTTGTTTATGATGTTTTTTGGATTGGGGACATTACCACTAATGATGTTGACCGCATTGGGAGGACAACTACTCAGTGCCGGCTTTCGCCGAAAAGTCAGGAAAGTACTTCCACTATTTCTGATATTCTTTGCATTGTTCTTTTTGGCGAGAGGTTTCAATTTTGAGCCACCGAAGGAAATAAAGTTTTGGGAAACCTGGCAAAATCCGCCCATGTGTCATTGATCACAGACTTTTAAAAACAATAAAAGCTTTGTATTCAACTAAGTCACAATTTGGAGCGTTTTTATAGTAGTTGTTAAAGTATGATTTTAACACTAGCCATATTGAACTCAAAATTATGTGAGTTTGTTAAAATTTTATATCTTCGCAATGCGAAATAAAAGAATTTCGTTTTGCTATTGAGTTTTTATCTACAAATTTTGACAATATGGGAAGTATCTCCAATTCGTCTCAAGAAGATGTTATTCGTAACAATTTTCCTAACCAAACCACGAAAAAGATGGCATACAGATCAGCTAAACGTAGGTTGTTAAAAGCCAAAATTTCACTAAGCCAAACACTTCAAAAGATACTCGAGATTAACAAAAACCGGAAAAGACTACCCTACATCAAAAACGCTCACCGAAAACAAGAACACCTTAATGAAGAACTTAAAGTCCTAAACAAAACGGCCGAGTATCAAGCCAAACTAATCAAGAAATACGAAAAACTACTTTCAGGCATCAGAGCCTGATTTTTTCGAAAAGCAAAGGGCAGTCCAAAAAACTGCCCTTATTCATTTAAAACATTATGGTTGAATCAACAATTTCCTAGTTATTAGCTTTTCATCTTTCATAAATTGTAGATAATACGTTCCTCCACTCAATCCTTTCACATTCATCTGACCATTTTCTATTGCTTCCAATCCGACCGTTCGGCCCATCTGATCCAAAATTCGTACATTGCCATCTGTCAAACCTTCAAACTGTATCATACCACGCTGACCAACCGGATTCGGAAATAACCGAATTTGCTCTTGCCCCACTACTTCAATATTTGTAGTACTCATCATAACCGTACTCATATCTTCTAATGTTAGCGCACTATTGTAAAGCCTGATCTCGTCATAACACCAATTCATATTTTCAATCAAAACATTTTCACTTTTACCTAGTTGAAGGGTTGGCGTCACGGGGAAATCAATTTGTACATCATCAAATGATTCTACAAGCAATCCGTTAACTACCAATTCCAAACGCTCCGCTTGGGCATCATATACGATCCCATAGTGTTCCCAAGTAATTGGTTCAAATTCATTTGGGTACAAATAGTTATCAACATTTCCGTCCTTTTTGTACTCTATATAAATTTGTTCTGAATCAAGATCCATTCTTAGGAAAATCCCATCTCCTGCCGCATCCTTGAAATCGAATATTGGCGCATATTCTATTTCGTCACTCGGTATGGTAAATGAACGTATACTCCAAAATGCAAGGGTAAAATCACTAACTTCCTGCGTAAAACTTAAGGGTTGGACTGCAGTAATATATCGCTCCAGATTACTCCAATCACCAATCATAATTGCCTCATCGGTATTGCCAAAAGAATCATCATCCCAAAATAGTTCGCCAACGATTTCGCAATGATTAGCATTACCAGACTTATCTTCCATCAAGAGATTTTGATTTACAGTTTCTTGATTGATTGGATAATGTAGTACCAGACTTGATTGTGCAAAAGTGAAAATAGAAAACAGAAGTGCAATTGCTGTGAATTGTAATTTTAGTTGCATAGCTCTTTTTTTGGTTAATTATATTTTTAATTTATGACAATTATCCAAAAAAGGAAAGCCCATAACCCAACTTTACCCAAATAAAAAAAGGAGCAACGATTACTCATTACCCCTTTTTTATTTATTGCATTTTCAGAAAACTATTGTTTTCCGTCGTCTTTCGTCTTCTTAAATTCATCAATTACTTCTCCTTCCCGTAGTTTTTCCAGATGCTCTTCTTTTCGCTTTTCAGCGTAAAATTTGGCTAATCCAGGAAAATCAAGGTCCTTTCGGTTGAGCTTGCGATGATAAGCCCGCATCAAAAGTTTTGCAATATCATCCGGATAAGTAACACCAATTTGCTGAAAGTATACCGATAAACGAGAACCTTCATACAAACTCCAGTTGTAAATAATCCAGCGACCGAAACTAAAGTGAAGTTTCTTCACGGCTTCATCTTCTTCCAACCACTTAAATTTCACTTTAGACTCACTGTCGATTAGTTTGTCTAATTGATTGAGGGCATCATTCAAATCTTTTGGAATGTATACGCCATTAATCACCGATTTACGCACTCGTGCATTATATTCCTTCTCCCACTCGGATTCTGTTTCTGCCGGTTTTTGAGCCGTCATAGTCAGACTGAAAAACAGCAAACAAGTCGCAAAAAATAGAACTCTTCTCATATTTATTTTCTTTAATTTTTTTCTGAGGATCATTACCTTCAAAAATAGAGGATTCTCCCAGTTTTCACATAGAACGCCAACATTTATAACATTTTATACGATTGGCTTAGTATCCTGAAGCAGGATTTCTTACTATTTGACGAAAGTCAAAGCCAATTGTTTCTTAAATAAGGGTTAAAGAAAGTATTTCCCCAAGTAAAAGGTGAGTTGCTATTATCGTACTTATAAGGTAAACATATTTGCGGAAGCACGCAAATGGTGCTGCTTAAACAAGCAAAGCAGTAGCGAGCATATGCGCTGCTACTGCTTCCCTTAATTCCTATTTGGCGAAAGCCACTACCAGCGAATAAGCGCCGAACCCCAGGTAAATCCAGAGCCAAAAGCAGCTAGACATACCAGATCGCCACGCTTGACGGCACCAGCTTCTACTGCTTCACACAAAGCAATTGGAATAGAAGCCGCTGTTGTATTACCATATTTTTGAATATTGTTCCACACCTGATCATCGCGCAGCCCCAATTGTCGTTGAACAAATGCGCTAATCCGCAAATTGGCCTGATGTGGCACCATCATGTCGATATCTTTCTTTTCGAGCCCAGCTTCGCTCAATGCTTCCATAATGACTTCCGGAAACTTCTGTACAGCTAGTTTGAACACAAATTGCCCTTCCATATTTGGGAAGATTTGCGCATTATCGAGCATGTGCTGGTTCAGAAAAATATCACCGTATTCTGCATCAGAGTAGCCATAATCAACTTCCTCTCCGGTATGTTTTGAATGGTACCCTCCATGTGAGCCCGGATTGATAAAGGCTAGTTTTTCGGCATAAGTACCATCAGAGTGTAATTTGGTGGTCAGAATGCCTTGGTTTTCTTCTTCTGTGGGTTGTACGACAACGGCCCCTGCACCATCACCGAAAATTACAGTCACATTACGACCACGGGTTGTAAAATCAAGCCCCATAGAGTGCATTTCTGCACCAACCAGCAATACATTTTTGTACATTCCGGTACGTACAAACTGGTCTGCAATAGACAATCCGTAGATAAAACCAGAACATTGATTGCGTATATCCAGAGCGCCGATTTCGGTTTTGGTAATGCCAAGCTCCCGTTGCAACAACACACCGCTACCAGGAAAATAATAATCCGGGCTGAGCGTAGCAAAAATGATAAAATCCACCTCTTCTTTCTGAATACCAGCTCTTTCAATAGCAATTTCCGCTGCTCTGGCCCCCATGGTAGAAGTCGTTTCTTTGTGTTTGATACCGTATCGACGTTCTTCTATTCCTGTTCGCTCTTTAATCCATTCGTCAGAAGTATCCATGACTTTCGTCAAATCGTCATTTGTTACTACTTTTTCTGGTACGTAGTAACCAATGCCGCCAATTTTTGATCGAAGCATAAGCGTAGCTGAGTTTTAATTATTGTATATAAGTTTTGAAAAAGTAGCCAGAAGATGCAAAAAGACTTTCTTCGGCTTCTGTAGCAAAATTTTATTTTAGTATGTAAAACTACGAATGTCTTGGCTTGTGTTTAATCTTTGCGACAATTTTTTTTTGTTTTTGTTCAGATGCACTTAACTTAGAAGTTCAAAAGTAAACACCTTTATCTTTTTATAACAGAAGCGTACAAACTACCTTTCTACCTTTCGGTAAATGCCACACTACCACAAAATTTAACGATCAGGCACTGCCGAAAATCATATTTTGCTTTTTGCAATGGTATGTTTCTACAGCTTTTGTGTAATTTCGATCCCTTTCTTTTCCCAAAACCGACAACCGATTTTGTCTGATTGCTCAATTCTGCCAAATAAGACACGCAAACATTAGTTACGAACCTAATACGGATAGGAATATGTCAACGATTAAACTCGGAATTGTAGAAGATGAGCCCCTGGTACTCGAAAATCTGGAGTTGTTCCTCAATGCACAACCTCATATCGACGTGATTCTGACAGAAAACTCTGTCGAAGCGTTTCTCGAAAACCTTCCTGTAAATACGGATATTAATATGGTATTATTGGATATTAACCTGCCAGGTATGTCTGGTCTAGAGGGGATCCGATATATTAAGGATAAAATTGCAGATGTAGATATCGTGATGCTCACAGCATACGAAGACTCTGAAAAAATATTCAAAGCTCTTTGTTCTGGTGCCGTATCCTATTTGACTAAAAGGGCCGACTTGCCGACCATACGCGATGCGCTGGTAACTGTACACAAGGGGGGCTCTTATATGTCGCCTGGTATTGCCAGAAAGGTGGTCAACCACTTTTCGCCCAAGCAGAGGGTAAAGATTAATAGCCTCACGCCCCGACAAGAGCAAATCGTAGAAGGCTTGGTGGATGGTTTGAGTTATAAGATGATTGCCGATAAATACCAGATTTCACTCGAAACGGTAAGAGACCATATCAAAAAAATCTATAAAAAACTACAAGTAAACTCCAAAGCAGAAGTCATTAGAAAAAAACTGGATGGCCAAATCTGATCATTTATTTACCGCGAAGGTGAGAAGGTCCAAACAAAGTATCTGCACTTTTGTAAATTAGTGCTTACGGGTAAAAGAAAGGATATGTCAATTAATTTGAGGATATTAACGCTACTGTTTATACTGGGTTTGAGCAGTGTCGCATCCAACAGCCAGACTCAATCTGGCCTGTTCACCTCTTCTTTTTATTCTCTCAACGAAGGCCTTTCTGACCGCGTGATCCGCGATATTCATCAAAATAAGCAGGGTTTTTTATGGATGGCAACCTCCAATGGCCTCAATAAATTTGATGGCTATGAATTTAAAGTATTTAATAACCAATGGGATAATCCATACCGTATTTCAGATATCGGCCCACAACAAATTGAAGAAGACAAGTACGGGAACCTAGTACTCATCTACCCCAATAATATTACCTTCTTCGATTTATTTGATCCGTCCACCTACCAAGTCAAGAAAGTGCTAACCACGATTGCCAATGGTATCAAGGGTTTGGTTCAGAAAATTGTAGTTGATCATCAGGGCAATATATTCGTATTGAGCTTGAGTAATAGCTCTGGGCTTTACTTGTACAGCTATGATCAAGGCACATTTACGGAAGTCTTTCATCAACCAGAACACTATCAAAAAGTCAATCTGACCTTTGATTTGCTTCGATTACAAAATGGAGATTTCCTGTTGAATGACAATGAAAAAGGACTACGCAAATTTGATG
>JALEHC010000253.1 GCA_022763215.1 Saprospiraceae bacterium | reverse complement strand
GGCTTTTCAACGAAGTACAGGATGAAATTTTGCCGCTTGTAGCCATTTGATGATGCGGTGAACAAGTCTATTATTTTATAAAGACCAAGTTGCACCAGCATCGTCCAATGGCATACAAGGGATGTATTCCCCTGGAATCGGATCGTAAGCCAATACCTCTGTTCCTACCAATTCGGAAGTAAAGTAGCCAGAAAGCATAAGTGCTTTCAAAGATGGGAAGAAGTGCTGGAAGCGCTTCTCATCCGGATTCGGTGGCGGCAATTGTTGTAACCTTTCCGCTTCTACCTTAGCATCTTCATCTAGTTGATTGAGTAGTTCGTACTGTTGCTCTGAGGTACATTTGGCGAAAGCCGAACCAAACATGTCCTGAGCTTTCTTGTCGATACTTTCAATACCGGCTTGCAAATGCTTTTGCTCTTCCGGTTCCATGAATAGTTGAATACTCTTATCTATATAATCTGGTACGCCCACATCCAGTGCACCTGGAGTTTCAGTTTTTGGCAAAAATAAGTCAGATACTTTCACAACCAGGTCGCCCTGCTCTTTGGTCAAAAACGCAGGTTCCCAGTCTGGTGTAGTCGGGCCATCTGCCTGGCAACCTTGCAACACAGCAGCTACCACCGGAGCAGATAAAGCATAGCCCGTTATTAAAGCGGTTCTTTTTAATGCGTCTCTTCTATTCATCATTAAAGATTATTTTTCTTAAGCTCTTCAACAGCGTGGTTGGCAGCACGAGCTGTAAAAGCCATATAAGTTAAAGAAGGATTCTGACAAGCAGCAGATGTCATAAATGAGCCATCCGTAACATATACATTCTTGGCATCGTGCATCTGGTTCCACTTGTTCAAAACAGAAGTTTTAGGATCGCGGCCCATACGTGCGGTTCCCATTTCATGGATACCCAAACCAGGGTAAGAACCTGCATCAAATGTCTGGATATTCTTGAAACCTGCAGCTTCCAACATTTCAGCGGCGGAATCCATCATATCCTTACGCATATTCATCTCGTTTTCCTTAAACTCACAGTCAATCGTCAGGGTTGGTAATCCGTGAATATCGCGAACTTCTTCGTTTAGCGTGACCTTATTTTCATAATAAGGTAAGCACTCTCCGAAGGCATTCAGCCCCACCTGCCAAGGACCAGGCATAATCAATTGATCTTTTAATTCTGGACTAATCGTTGTGTCCATTTCTCTTACTGCACGCATCCAATTTTCGCGGCTACCACCACCTTGGTAACCATAGCCTCGGATAAAGTCTTTGTGCTCTGTTGCTTTATCCAGGTTACGGAAACGAGGAATGTAAATTCCGTTTGGACGACGTCCTTTGTAATACTTATCGCCATACTCATCCAGAGTACCAGATGCACCTACGCGGAAGTGGTGATCCATAAGGTTGTGACCAACTTGTCCACTGCTGTTACCAAAACCATCTGGGAAATGCTCAGACTTAGAATTCAGCAAGATGTGTGTTGTACCCAAAGCGGAAGCATTCAAGAAGATTACTTTTGCATAAAACTCCTTGGTTTCCATTGTTTTGGTGTCGATAATACGTACACCGCTGGCACGATTAGTTTCCGGATCATAAATCAGAGAGTGTACCGCAGAATTTGGGCGCAGCGTCATATTGCCTGTTTCCGCGGCAGCGGGCAAAGTAGAAGACAAGCTACTAAAGTAAGCGCCATAAGGACACCCACGCACACAACGGTTACGATACATACATTTTCCACGTCCATTGTGCGCCTTTGTCAGGTTAGCAGAACGTCCGATGGTAAGAATACGATCGGTATAATTTTCAGCAATTTTACGCTGTAAGTGTTCTTCTGCACAGTTGAGTTCCATGGGTGGCAAAAATTCACCATCTGGCAATTGAGGCAATCCCTCTTTTTTACCATTTATCCCTGCAAAACGCTCTACATAATCATACCACGGAGCGATTTCATCATAACGTACTGGCCAATCTACAGCAATACCATCTTTTGCATTCGCCTCAAAATCCATTGGGCTTAAGCGGTAAGACTGACGGCCCCACATGATCGAACGGCCCCCGACATGGTAGCCACGAATCCAGTCAAAACGCTTCTTCTCCGTGTAAGGATGCTCTGTGTCCTTTACCCACCAGTGGATAGAAGAAGGACGAGCCGTGTAGCCGGTACGGCTTTGCTTTTCGTAGTCTTTCAGTTCTTCCAGTGTCAGGCGGTCTCTGTTGGGTAACTCCCACGGATCGAGGTTAGCCGTTGGGTAGTCGAGTACGTGCTCAACTTTGCGTCCTTTTTCCAGGACGAGTGTTTTCAGGCCTTTTTCGCAAAGCTCTTTTGCAGCCCAGCCACCACTGATACCAGAGCCGACCACTATGGCATCATAAGTGACTTCATCTTTACCTTGTGAATTGAAGTACATATTTTTTAAAGTTTTCTTTTGTTTGGAATGTATCGCGCTATAAGTCAGGCAGGTTGGGGCAAGACAATTCGTTACATAATTGTCTGTGGCACTAATCTAAACAAAAAATATTTCACTTTATACTGCTTTCTGCAAATAAAGCCTTTTTTGTGTCAAAAAGACACTTAGTAACGCTATGGGCTGTTGTGATTGATGATGAGCAGGGCAGGTTGCTCTTGCAAATAGGCTTCCATTTTAAATTGAGTCAATACTTTTTTCTTGTCGGGCGTAAGTATACTTACCAAGCAAGAATTACCTCCGGCGGTACCGGTACTCACCGGAATAAATTGAAATACATTGCGTTGGTTTTTCAATAATTGTACTTCCAAATCAACTGCCGTTTTGGTCAACTCCTGATCATCGAGGATGAGTTCGCCGTTTTGCGTAATAGCCAGGGTGTCCCCATCATATTCCTGATCATCGAGTAAGCGGATAATGATTTTATCTTCAGCCATCGCCAATTCGCGGCGAGTACTTGGCTTTGGTTTGTAAATTACGGGTAGGCGATACACATCCTTTTTACCGATTGCCAATTCGTATTCGCCCAATTTGCGACCACTATCATCTCGTGCCACAATAGCCGCCGTGCACTTGAATAGGCCACTTTTATTGGCTTTGAGCCAAATGTCATTCTGACCGGGAGACAATAAAAAATCACTGTTGCGGTCATTTTTATTAAGCCGATATACCAAAAACGGTTTTTCATTAAACTTTATCGCTAACTCATCTTTATCGCTGAGCGAATAATCTTTATAATAAAGTTTGATTTTATCCGATCCGGTACGGATCGTTCGTAGTTTTTGCTCGTTTGGATTGAGGGCAGCGCGCTGATCACCAGCCACTGGCCGGGCATATTCATCAAATCGGATTTGCAGCACGGCATTTTTTTCGCCATTGGCTCGAAGCTCATATTCGCCCCAATTGACATCACCGACCAGTACCCGCACCGAGGCCGTATTAAACTCCTCATAGCGGCCCATGCTCAGGGCATAAAACAGAATTTCGTTGGGTTTATCTTTTTGGAGCCTTAGCTCGATGGGGTCTTTGTTTTTGCGTAAGCTGACGGTGCCATCTGCCAAAGGTTCCCCATTGACATAAATTTTGAGTACATCATCATCTCTCAAATCGTCATCCCAGACCTTAAGCGTAACCATCAGGCTGTTTACTTTCAGAGAGTCTTGGATTTCATTGACACGATTTTTGAACTTATTGAGCCGCAGATCATCGTTGTTTTCTCTGGCTTTCGCCGAATACAGCTCTAGTCGTTTACGAATAGCTCTGGTATTGAGTGCAGCGTCGTGTACTTCCAGCTCATCATAAATGCCCTGAAAGAAGCTGTGCCCTTGGTACTGTCCCATAAAAAGCTGGGCCTCCTCCCCTTCCCAGAGCGCTTGTTGCGCAAAGCGGAACGAGCTATTTTCAATGCGTACCGACACAAAGCCATTCTGAAAAGTATATGCACAGAAGTACCACTGATTGGGCAACATTTCGCTGCTATGCGACAACACCTCATCGCGTTGCTGCACCATAGCCCGATTTCCCGCAAGGGCGACCCGCACGTCCATCTGGCCGTCCATATCTGATTGGGTGAGTAGTATCTGATCTCCTTCAAAATCAGCAGGCAGGAACCAAAAAGCCAAGCTGAAGCCACTGGCCACTTTCGTGGAATCCATCACAAGCCGAAAAAAATTCTGACTGCCATCCATATAGCGGCCTAGGCCGCTCAGTCCATTTATGTAAGTGCTATCGCCAAAAACTTGAAGACGATCTGCACAATCCGAATCCATTGCTTCGTCAAAGGAGAAGGAACATACCTGAGCAGGCAAACTAGCGATGCTCAACAGCAAAAAAAATAGGATCAAGAATCGATTCATATTTCTGGATTATGGCTTACTTGGTAGTTAGATGGAATTACAAACAAGAGCAATTTTACAGCATCACTTACCTTGCAATTTTTTTACTTCTTGTAGGCGGCGTTCAATTTCACTGTCAATTGGTTGACCTTGTGAACCTCGCTGAATATCAATCAAACGGCTTTCAATCTGGGCTTTTCGCTTTTCAGCTTCTACAATTTCCTGTTTGAGATTGCTAATTTGATTTTCATTGCGAGCAATTTTTTCTTCCAATTGCCGAATCAATATTCGGTTAGCTTCGATGGACTGGCGTTTTTCTTCGTTTTCAGCGCGCAATTCGTCATTGCGCTCCAATAAATACCCGAAGGCATTTGCAACTACAAAAAACATATCAATACCCCGAAACAGGTCGCCTTTCTTTTCTTCTTCATTGGCAGGAGGATCTTGTTCGATAGCTGTAAAACGCTTTTCTACTTGTGTAATATTATTGCGCTTCAATATTTCGACAGCCGTTTCATAGGCACAATAGCCACGCATAAAAGCCAATTGCTCATTGGTAATTGATTTTCGCTCTCCTTTGGCTACCGAAAACGGCATCCGCAGGCTGTCTTTTGTCATATAAAATTCGTTAATATCACTATCGGGGGTTACTTTGATACCAATGGTTTTGTATCGACCGGCAGAACGCCAATCAGCATAACCGGTAATATCCAACTTCACTCGCACTTTGGGGCGGTAGCTAAATGGCACTTCTTCAATTTGTTTTAGCAAAAGCGACATCACCCCTTCGGCAGTCTCTACGATCTGCTCGCTGCAATAGTCCCCAATTCGGTAGGCTTTCAAGCTTTGAGCCCTAGTCATATTGCCAGTTAAGGAGTCATTCGGCTCACTTTTGATACGCACACCACTTAGCCAAAGGCGGTCTTCCTCTGATAAATCTTCGTCTGCATTTTCACCTCTTTGAAGTTTTTCCAAGGCTCGGATAGCGGTAGTCGAACCCGGCAAAGCCGGAATCTGGAAACTCAAATCGCCATTGTCCCGGATATAATCTTCATTCGATTGTATTTCGTTGAGATTGGCATTGATGGTGGCTTCACTTTCTTTATTTTCCTGACCTAATGAGAGGATGCGACGCTGGTCATCACCAATTTCCTGTTCGATACGGATGATTTCTGCATTGAGGGCTTCAATTTTTTCGTCGATTTCCTCTTTCTCGCCTGTGAAATAATTTTCGTAATTCGTACATCGATTACCTAGCCATTGTACCATACCGCCTTCGGCTTCGATGCCTAGTGGATCACCATGCTTAGCGTTGGTTTCTTCAATATCCTGCAAGATTCGGTAATCTCTGCTCGACCGCATCCCTTCACTGTACAAATAAGCAGCCGTACAATAATCGACCAACACTTGGCCGGAGTCGCGAACCATACTACTGGAATTCAGATTTGCTTCTGTGAAAATCCCTTTGATGACATAAAATGATACCGGCCGTTTTTCGATAAATTTTTCACGAAGCAATTTGTCTCTTTCGCTATTTGGGTTGTGGATTTCGCTGAGTATTTGTTCAAGATTTTCAAGATTTCCGTCTTTAATTTCTCGTTTGAGGGTTCTTCTGGTTTTCCAATCGAGAAATACGGTCAACAGGCGACTAAAAAAGTTGGGGCGTTTTTCTTCGATGAGGGGTTCTTGTTCAATTTTTTGGGTGAGCTTGCTCGTTTCATTGCGTATTCGGCGCATAAAACGATTCATAGTAGCAGGCTCATTTTCGGCGAGAACAGTATTCATAGCATTAATGAAAGC
>JALEHC010000031.1 GCA_022763215.1 Saprospiraceae bacterium | reverse complement strand
TATTGATTATTCGATTCTGAAATTTTTGAGTAGCCACAAGTTAGTTTCTCTTTTTGATTATGAAACATTCCTGCTTTTCAAAATCTTACCAGATTTTCCTGAGCTTCAAGGTTTCCTCTAATACCTAACTTTCTGAGGGCATGTTATTTGATTGATTCACTATTTACGACATCATCTATTTTGATGGTGCAGACAAACAAGAGGCATTCGCATTATGGGTGGAATCAGAGAATTGATTGGGCTCCATTTTATTATGGATACCAACAAAAAAGTAACTATTGAAAGCTTGTTAGCTAACAAGCGCAGAATTCCAAAGGAAAAACTGCTTCTTCTTAAAGAGATTTTTGCAGACAATCTGGAGGTGCTGAACCAAATTTTTAGGGATTATTCTCTTGGAAATGAGGACATAAATTCTTAAAATTATGACAGCACAAATTTTTTAGTGCACAAAAATTGGTTTCAATACATACAAATGCCGGGCTAGAAGCCCGGCATTTATTATTTTATTCCTGTGCTGCTTCTTGCTTCGGATCTACAATTCCGCCTTCCACTTTCTCTCCATCACGATACATATACTCTAGTGTTACCTCGCCTTCTTCGTTATAAAAACGATAGTACCCATCCTGCTTACCATCTTTATATTCGATTGTATTCTGTATTTTTCCATCTCTGGTATAGTACTTAGCATACGTACCATGCAGCTCTCCTTCTTTGTACACTGCCGTCTCTTCCGGACGTCCAAAACGGTATTTGCCCCACTTGCCGTGTAGCTTATTATTTTTGTAATTGGCAAGAATTTCAACCTGGCCTCTTTCATTAAATTCCATATAAATCCCATTATAGTTGCCCTGTGCATAACTGGCAATCTTCTGCGGAAATGGCCCATCTGTGGTGTAGGTTGTCCAAGTACCGGTCTTTACGCCGTTTTCTACAAAACCCGATTCCAGCAAATTACCTGCTTCGTCTTTCTTGGCTACCTTCTTTAGGTTTTGACCAGGTACGTCCATGACATCATACCCGCTCAAATCCATTACCGGCCCAGTTGGAGCGGAATTGTTGCAACTAAAAAACACAAAACACAAAAGGAAAAAGAATAATGATCTCATACTATTTATATTTTGGTAGGTCAATAAATTTGTCGCAAAATTAGTGATTTGATCCTTTAGTTTGAAGCAAAAAATGACCTTTCGATTTCTTTAGGGTTTTTCAAATACGAAATCGAGCTTACCCAAAGGCAATTTTTGAATGATTCCAAGGGTTAAACAACTTCTACAAGGGTTTGATGCGTTGGCTACTTTTCGCCATCCGCTAAATTTTTATTTTTACGGAAGTGTAATCAAAACCACAACATGAGGAATCCAACTTTTATAATGGTGCTACTCTTGGGAATCGCCTGTTATGCCCTCTATACCTATTGGCCCGCTACCCGACAATTGCCACAATCTGTCGCGCTGGTGGCCGTAGACACCAATAAAATCACTTCTGTCTCTATTCACCAACCGCAACACGAATACCTTTTGACGCGCTCCGAATCAGGCTGGATAGCTTCAGACGAAACCTTCAATATTCGGGTGCCTTTCGGCAAATTAAACGCTGTGTTACAGCATCTCCACCACATTAGTACACAAAAGATTGCCGCCAAAAAGCAGGAAGATTGGCCCCGTTTTGCTGTTGATCCGGCTCAGGCTATTCAAGTAGAGGTTTTTGAAGGGGAGCGCCTTTCGGCAAATTTTATGCTGGGTTCCATTTCTCAGGATTCTCTGGGGAAGTCCATCAGTTTCCTTCGTCAGTACAATGACCCGGAAGTCTACGTGATAGATGCAGCTGCTACACAGCCCTTCCGACATCACTTCAACGACTATCGCAATAAGCATTTTTTGAAGATTAAAGACTGGCAATCGATTGATACGCTTTTGTTGATCAATGAGGTGGACACGTTTCGCTTATCCATTGCTGACTTATCATCTCATCCGGATTCAGCATCGCTGGATCAGTATTTTCAACAAATTGCACAGATTCAAGCCGATACTTTTGCAGATGATTTTGATGAATTACAAGCTTTTCAATTGCCTCAAAAGACATTATACCTTAAAGGTGAAACTATAAAAGGTATTGAAATTCAATGCTTTGTGGATACACTAGCAGCGCATCGTTCTTTTGTATTGCATTCTAGTCAATTGCCCCAGAGTTACTTTTCTAGTGATTCAACTACCTTGTTTTATACTATTTTTGGTCAATTGGAAGCACTGCTTAGCTCACAATAAAAAAGGGGGCCTGCGCCCCCCACTGGCTGCAATTTGAAGCTTGCAGCACAAAACCTTTCCATAATTCTTGATTAGTTTCTGTTCACTCGATTCTTTTCGTCGCTCGTTGCTGTCGACCTCCTACGAGCTGGCTTGACTTTGTTGTTGCCAAAATTATAGGTAAAAGAAATATTCACCTTTTGGGTTTCATTTTTCTGGTATACATAAGCATCAACATCGCCTTGGTTTACGTCCATAGCAAAGCGAAGAGTATCGAATATATCATCTATGCCTAGTTTCAGATTGGCTTTTCCATCAAATAATCGGGCACTGAGGCCTGCATTGATGGTATACTGCTCCCGCATTTGCACCATACCATAAACCATAGGCGATTGGTACCAGCCAGAAAGTTCTGCTTGCAATTGCTTATTAATCTGGAAATTATTGCTCAGGTAGATATGCGTAGAAAACTGTTCCTCTTCAATCAAACCTTCCGCTGATTGGGAGTCAAAAATATTGTAAAACGTTGACACATTTACACGAGTTGAGAACCAGTTTTTCCAGGGGATAGAAGTCGAAAAGTTGGCACTATAATTCTCAAATAAGTCTAGATTATCTCTGGTCTGGAATATTTGTCTGGTTTCTTCATCCTGCTCAATAACATCCGTAATGGCATCATTGGTACGGCTATAGCTCAAGGTCACAAAGAAATACTGTTGAAAACCATAATTTACAGTAAGGTTATTGGTATACTGTGGTTGCAAAAACGGATTTCCTTTCCCAAATGTGAACTGATCCAAATAGAAGATAAACGGATTGAGGTTGCCGTAATTCGGTCGGTCAATTCGGCGGCTAAAGGCATAGCTGAGATTGTGTTTTTCCGCAAGGGTATGTGACAAACTCAGGCTTGGAAAAAAGTTGAGAT